>DAOVJU010000018.1 GCA_030632095.1 Chlorobiota bacterium | reverse complement strand
TGATGGTATGGATGCTTTATTGGCAATTGTACAAATGCCCCCGGGTATTCCGGTAGCTACAGTTGGAATAAATGGTGCAATGAATGCAGGAATTTTGGCTGCTCAAATGCTTGGCATTGATAATGAGCAAATTAGTAAAACAGTTAAAAAGCATAAAGAAAGTTTAAAAGAAAAAATAGTTAAGGCAAATAAAGACCTGGCTGATATAAAATATGAGTACAAAGTGAATTAAATATAAGATATTTAGACTTTTAGATATTAGACAGATTAGTGAATACAGAATATAGAATTTAGAATGTAGAATATACTAGTCAGAAGTTAAAATTAATGTGAATATTTTATTGAAATATTTGTTTCTAACGTTCTTGGTTGTATTAATTTCAAATTGTTATGCAACCGATAATTGGCCTGTTGGAGCACGATCAGCAGGAATGGCAAATGCAAGCGTTGTTTTGAATGATATTTGGTCTGCTCATCATAACCAGGCGGGTTTAGCCTTTTTTGAAAATCCACAGTTAGGACTATATTTTGAAAGAAGATTTGCTCAGAAAGAACTAAGTTTAGCATCTGTTGCCGGTGCATATCCTGTTTGGAACGGAGTAATAGGATTTAATTTAACATATTGGGGTTACGAAAAATATAATACATCAAAAATAGCTGTTTCGTTTTCGAAAAAGCTGGGAGAAAGATTTGCAGCCGGTTTACAGTTTGATTATTTCAATACATATTTATCGGAAGAATATGGAAATAAAGGATCTGTAATAGCAGAAGCCGGAATCAGGGCTGAACCATTGGATAATCTTATTATCGGCGCCCATATTTATAATCCTACCAGGGCAAAACTGGCCGAATATGATGATGAGCGATTGCCAACAATTTTAAGGATTGGTATGGGTTATATTTTCTCTGATAATGTATTGATTAATGTTGAAACAGAAAAACATATTGATGAAAAAATTGTATTCAGGACCGGAATTGAATACAAATACATGGAAAAGCTATTCTTGAGAATTGGAATCGCTAACAATCCGGTTTTGAGCACATTTGGGTTAGGCTACATGCTAAATAACATTACTGTTGACCTTGCCTTTTCCCGTCACCCTGATTTAGGCCATATTCCACATTTTTCAGTAAATTACAAGTTTTAGTTACCAATTCAATACAATGAATGGATTCTGTATATAAAATACAGGCTTTAATTGCTTTTTTATTTTTATCGGTAAGCTTATTTTCCCAGGAAGCTATTGTTGACAATCAGCAAGTTATAGAGAACATTATTGAAGAAATTGCTAGCAATACCGATGAAGAGTTAGACTATACCAGTCTTTTTGATGATTTATATTTCTATTATAATAATCCTTTAAACATTAACACGACAACGGAAGATGAACTTGCCAGGCTTCAATTCCTGAATGATTTTCAAATTAAAAGCATTTTAAACTACATCAAGGAAAATGGTATTTTTTTAAGCATTTATGAATTGCAACTTCTTTATGGATATACACCGGAAATAATAAACTATTTATTACCCTTTGTTCGGGTAAGTGCACCGGATGAAATAGAAACGTTTTCTCTAAAAAAAGCATTAAAATACGGAAACAATGCAATTTTCCTTCGTTGCCAGCAAGTATTGGAAGAACAAACAGGCTATTCTGAAATAACAGATTCCTTATTAGCAGAAAATCCTAATTCAAGGTATTTTGGGAATCCTATGAAGTTATATACAAAATACAAATTTACATATCGCAAAAATCTTGCATGGGGATTAACTGTTGAAAAAGATCCCGGTGAGGAATTTTTCAAGGGAAGCCAGAAAAACGGATTCGACTACTATTCCGGATTTTTTCAACTAAAAGATATTTCACGGATTAAGACATTGGTTGTTGGAGATTATCAGGTAAAATTCGGGCAGGGGTTAACTGTCTGGTCAGGAATCGGAAGTGGCAAATCTTCATATGTGCTAAATGTTAAGAAAAAAGGACAGGGAATATCAAAGTATTCATCTACTGATGAGAACAAATTCTTTAGGGGAATTGCCACTACTTTAAACTTTAAAGATTTTGATTTTACCTTCTATCTGTCATATAAAGCCGTAGATGCCAACATTGACTCGATAAAGGCCAGTAATGAGGTTTATTCTTTTACATCACTGCAAAATTCGGGAGTTCACACAACACCAAATGAAATTTTTGATAAAGATGTCCTGAAAGAAACTATTTATGGTGGTAATATAACATATACCTGGCAACAATTGAAAGCGGGAATAAGTTTTATTGATTATTCCTTAAATGCCATTTCGAGTAAAGAAATTACAGCATTCAATCAGAATGAAAAATACCTTGCTAATTACAGTATTGTTGGATTAGATTACCAGTATTATTATAGGAATTTTAATTTTTTCGGGGAATTTGCGAGTAATGAAAATTTTGAGTTTGCTACTGTTAATGGTATTCTGGTAAATTTAACCAACCAGGTTTTTTTAAGTGCTGTTTACAGGTATTTCCAAAATAAGTATTATTCTTACTATGGAAGCACATTTAGTGAAAACTCTAAAATTGTGAATGAAAAAGGACTTTTTTATGGCGCTGAAATTTATCCCTATAAAAACTGGAAACTATCTGTTTATTTCGATAGTTATGAATTTCCTTACTTAAAGTCACGAACTAATTCACCCTCAAAAGGAACCGATTATTTTATACAAACAGATTACTCTCCAGGCAGACAAGTTAATATGTATTTACGTTTTAAAAATGAAACAAAGCAAATTAATGATAATAGTTCTGAAGATGTTGAAATAAATCCATTAATTGACCAGACAAATATGAAATTGAGGTATCATATATCTTACAGAATATCTGATCAAATCCTATTAAAAAACCGGATAGAATACGCAAAATACAAGAAAGAGAAGTCAGAAAAAGAAATTGGATATGTAATATACCAGGATGTGAATTACAATTTTAAAAAGCAGCCGGTTAATTTATCATTCAGGTATGCAATTTTTGATACCGATACTTATAATCCAAGAATTTATGCATATGAAAGTGATGTTTTGTATGCCTTTTCAATACCGGCATATTACTATAAAGGAACGAGAAACTATTTAACCCTTAAATACAATGTAATGCAAGGAATGGATATTTGGTTTAGAGTTGCCCAGACTTATTTTTCTAACCGTGATCATCATGGTTCAGGATTAACTGAAATTGATGGAAGAACTAAAACAGATGTTAAGGTTCAGGTGAGGTATAAGTTTTAATCAGTTCAAGGTTGAAAGTTCAAAGTTCACGTCATTCTTATTTCTATTAATTAACAAAAGCATATAAAAACCCCGACAAGTTTGAAAACCTGTCGGATTTAACTTTATAATTTGTTATCACCTATTTTAATATCAATTTCTCAGATTTAACATTTTCATTTTCAGTGAATCTAATAAAATAAATTCCTTTTGCTAAATGACTTAAATCAATTTGGGTATTTAAATCATTTAATTTGGTTTTGTAAACTGTTTGACCGATCAGATTAACTATTTCAATTTCTCCGGTTTTGTTTAACATTATTTTACCATCTGAAGGATTTGGATAAACCTCAAAATTCTTTTTATTTCTGTTAAATACTTCATAAACACCATCAATATCATCTCCAAACATGGCAATGAAACCATGCTGGTTTGCTGAAGTTATGATTTCATCATCAATTGAAAGATAATCTCTAAATAATCCCCCAACGAATACATTTTCAGTTCCATATACAGCAACGCTACTTATCCAGTTATAACTTGTTTCGTTACCTGGCATGGTCTTTACCCAAACCAAATCACCATCTGTTGTGTATTTTGCAACCATCAAATCGCTATAACCACCAGCATTTATGTAAGTAAATTCATCTTCAAAATGTATTGTGTCTCTCACGTATAATCCAAAATAAACATTTCCTTCATGATCAATATCAAATTGATTATAATCGAAACCCCAGGTGTGTTCGGTAATTGATTTAGCCCATATAGCATCGCCATTGGCATCAATTTTGGCAATGAATTTACTATAATCGTAAGGAGCCGTTAATAAAATATCATTAAAATAAACAGTATCTCCGTGCCAGCCTTTCATGTATGTATTACCGTCAGCATCAGTTATAATTCCAGTCGGCCAACAATCCCAATCATTCCCAATCGGGCTGCCTGCATGTGAAGTAACCCACAACACATTGCCATCAGGATCTATTTTTGCAAAAATAATATTTCCATCACCCTCTACTAACGTAATTTGAGTTTCATCAACAGTTACATTTTCAGAAAGAAATTCTCCGCTTAAATAAATATTTCCACTGGCATCAGCTGATGTTATAGCCATATATTCTATGTTTTCACCACCAGCACTTAGCGCCCATAAGAAATTACCATCTTCATCATATTTGGCCACATAACCGTCTTGTGATCCATCAGTTGCTTCCAAGTTTGTATCACCAATGGTTATTATTCCGCTAAATATTCCGCTAAATATTACATTACCCTGATTATCAGGTTCTACAGTAGATTCGTAACCATTAAAATCTTCTTGTACTGCCCAGATAAAATTACCATTCATGTCATATTTCAATATAAAAACACTTCCTTCATCATCGGCTACTAATGTAGTTTCACCCGGGATTAGTAAAAAGTCATAAAACTCTCCTGTTATATAAATGTTTCCATTTTGATCATCAATATTTATGTAATTACCCTGTGAACCATAGCCATAATTAAAATCAATAAAATTCTCCAGCCAAACAAGTTCTCCTGCTCCGTTAATTTTACATATAAACGTTCCATTGCTAGCATTTGTTCCTTGAAAATCGATATCATTTGTAGTATTGGCATACACGTAAATATTACCTGAATTGTCGCTTACCATACCAATGACATGGGCAGAACCAATATTGCCTTCAAATTGATTATCCCATTCTTCGGATGTTGCATTATTTAGTTGTGAAACAAATAAAAGACCGTTGGAGTTACCAGCAACAACTATTTTATCATCCGATGTATAGGATACGCAAGACGGATTATTATCCAATTCTTCTGTCCATGCTTCGGTTCCATCAGTATCATATTTTGTTACATAATTGCTATGAAAAACAAGGCTGTTTCCAGATAAATCTACACAAATATCTTCAGTTAATTCTGACTCTAAGGCTCTGGCCCAAAGTAATTCACCTGAAGATGAACATTTAGTTACAAATCCGTTTCTATAACCTGAAGTTAATGTATCTTCATCAAAAATCACATTGTATCTGAAATGCCCGGCTAAATAAATATTTTCATTATCGTCAACAGCCAGAAATTCACCATAACTATCACCATTCCACTCGTATTCATGGTCTCCAAACGCAGCCCATGTAAAATTACCATCCAGATCGCTTTTACCAACAAAAGCATCACCATATCCCATTGGATCAAAATAGATACCATCCAATTCACCTTCTCCCTCCCAAACGCCTGCAAAATAAATACTTGAACCATGAATAACCATATCATTAAGGCTAATATAAAATATTGAATATGGAAATTCCCGGTGCATGTCAAAAGTTTCAGTTGTTGTATTATATCTTAACAAAAAACTTGGATGTCTCCAACCGGTTTGTTCTACATAAGATCCTAAAATATAGATATTCTGATTATCATCAATATCAATTTTCAACCCTCGTTTAGGGCCACTAATACTGGCTACCGAAAGTATGATGCCATCAGTATCTAGTTTCACAAGTAATAAATTAAAATCACCTTCATCAGGTAGAATAGTTTCATTTAAAGAAATTGATCCTGTATAATCTCCAGTAGCCCAAATATTTCCATTACTATCCAAGTTAATGCCCCGGGCAATTACCGATTTATTTTCTGCAGCAGGTAATTGTGTAAGCCAGCTTAGATTACCATTGGCATCAAATTTTACTACAAATCCATCTCTTGCACCACTACTGGTAAATTCGTCAGTATTTAAACTCATAGTGCCTGAAAATGAGCCAACAACATAAACATTCCCATCAGCATCAGTAATAATATCATTTCCATAATCAGCCCCGGAACCCCCAAAATGTTCAACCCAGTTTAAGTCGGGTGTATTGCCATAATCCTTAATTTCCATTAAAGAATTTCGCTTCTTAAAAATTTGTGGATTTCCATATTCATCCGGATGCATTAATTGCTGTTTGAATGATTTAAAGTCATCCAATTGTTTGTTTTGTGCATAAGTAATTATAAAACAAAGCAAAATGCTCTTTAATAATAAAAGTTTTTTCATGGTTGTTAGTTTTAAGTTAGTCGTATTTTATAGTGACTTAACTCATGTTTTTTGATAATATTCAATAAGAATTACCCTATCAATCTATGATATATTATATCAAATTTATAGTAATAGTATGTGAAATGAAAAAATAATTCAGGTAAAAAGGGTATCCAATAATATCTTTTCAATGAAACTAAAAATCAGCTAAACCAAATTTACAAGATAGTTTAATAAAGAGATTTTTCATAACACAAACCTATATATTGAATTGTTTTTTTATGGTTTCTACAAATTGAATTACATCATCCTCCGTTGTGTCAAATGAAGTCATCCAGCGAACTTCTGAAGTTTCTTCATTCCACATATAAAAAAAGAATTCTTTTTGAAGCTCAGGTATTATATGTTGTGGAACAATGGCAAATACACCATTAGCTTCAACAGCTTGTGTAATTTTTATATCTGGAATATCCTTAACTTTCTCAGCAAGCAATTGTGCCATTTTATTGCTATACTTTGCATTACGCAACCACAAATCGTCTGTTAAAAAAGCTGAGAACTGGGCTCCAATGAAACGCATTTTTGATGTTAACTGCATTCCCTGTTTCCTAAAATATTTGAAATCCGGCGCCAGGGAGTTGTTAAGAAATATAACTGCTTCGCCATACATCATTCCGTTTTTTGTTCCGCCAAATGATAATATATCTACACCTGCATCAGTAGTAATTTTCTTAAAGTCGCAATTTAAAAACGCAGCAGCATTACTAATTCTTGCACCATCCATATGAACCAGCAAATTGTGTTTGTGCGCGAAATCAGCGATTATTTGTATCTCTTCAGGTTTGTAAACCGTTCCCATTTCAGTAGCCTGGGTTATCGAAACAATTTTTGGTTGCGAATGATGCTCAAAGTCAAATCCATAGAGATGTTTTTGAATTAATTCCGGAGTTAATTTACCATCCTGAGTTTCAACACTTAAAACTTTACATCCTGAATATTTTTCAGGAGCGCCACATTCATCTTCGTTGATATGTGCGGTTTCAGCACAGATGATTGAATTATATGAACGTGTAACAGCCGTTAATCCTAAAACATTTGCTGCTGTCCCGGTAAAGACAAAATATACCTCAACATGTTTGCCAAACAAGTTTTTAATTCTTTCAATTGCTTCACTGGTATATACATCATCTCCATAAGCTATTGTGTGTCCGATATTAACATCTTGCATTGCTTTGAAAATGTCAGGATGAACACCGGAATTATTATCGCTTGCAAATCCATGTTTGGAAGTCATGTTACTAAGTTTTAAAAAAATTTGAATGCAGAAATAAACTTTTTACTAAATAAAAAGTCTAAAAATAACAGAACATTAAAAGAAACAATAATATGAAGTTATAATACAAAATTGTATAAAGAAGACACAACTACTTTCAAAGATTTATTAATACCCTTTTTATTTTATTATCAGCTTACCAATTTTCTGAATATTGCTTCCTTGTACTTTGTAAAAATAAATCCCCTCTGAATATTCTGATAAATCAATTTCCTGTGGATTATCATCTGAAAGAACCTTTTCAGAAAAGACAATTTGACCGTTTATATTGAATACATCAATAAAAACATCATCATCTTTTGAATTTTCTATCTTCAGGTTGAATAAACCATTAGAAGGATTTGGTGTAATTTTAATTTTATCATTAGAGCCAGTACTCAATAATGAAAAATATGATCCATAAACAGTTATAGTTTGACTAATTGTGTCAGTTCCACAGTTTAAACTTGATGCAATTAATTGAATACTGTACGCACCATCTTGTGAATATAAATGTTCAGGACTTATTTCTGTACTGGTATTCTGATCACCAAAATCCCAAATATATGTATCTGCATTATATGAAGTATTATAAAAGTTAATTACAAGACCGACTTTTTCATAATCAAAGCCTGCCACTGTTTCATTATCACTTATAGTAACAGTCAAAGCTTCAGAATAATTTCCAAATCCACACTCGTTTACAGCTTTTACTTTTAGATTAGCTACTCCCTCAAATGTGTCTGACCAATTAACTGTTACATAAATCTCATTGCTCTCTAATTCACCTGCTGAAAATGGAGTAACAGACCAGACATATTGTAATACATCTACAATTTCGACAGTTGAATAACTTGTATTGTCGGGATTTATACATAAGGTAGTTGGCCAGATTGGCATATCTGGAGGAATTGGGGTGCAATCCAAATTAAAAGCATCGTACAATATCATATGTCCGTCATATGAATTCCAAACATTTACATTATAATCTCCAACAGGATCAAATTCTTCAAAGGAAAAATGTGCTTCAACTACATTTTGTGAAAGGATTCCAATATTTTCAGGATGAATTATGGTTGAGGTTCCTTGAGTAAACCAAACTTCTGTGGTACTTGTACCTTGCCCAAAATTAGTATTTTGT
Organism: Chlorobiota bacterium; assembly: GCA_030632095.1. GTDB lineage: Bacteria > Bacteroidota > Bacteroidia > Bacteroidales > B39-G9 > JAADFW01. The sequence goes on along the minus strand of DAOVJU010000018.1, from coordinate 5,723 downwards.
CCACTAATATCAACTGTTAATGATTCACCAGGTGCAGCAGAATTTGGTTCTACCGAGACTAAATAAGGTGGATTCGGATTTGGATACAAATAAAATCCATCATACAATGTGACTAATCCATCAATTGGATTCGATACATTAACATCATAAAATCCAATATTATTGAAATTGGTGAATTTAAAATCAGCTTCCAGCGATATTTCACTTTCTATATCTACATTTGAAGGATAAATAACAGTTGAACTCCCCTGGCTAAACCAAACTTCTGTAGTGCTAGTTCCCTGTCCAAAATTAGTGTTTTGACCGCTAATACTTACCATTAATTCTTCACCTTGAACTCCTGAATTCGGGTTGACCAATTCAATTGATTGTGAGAAAAGCGATGAAGTATAAAAAATTAGTAGCACATAAAATATGATTATCTTTTTCATAATTTTTGCCTAAATAAATGTTTAAAAATGTCTTTTACTGTTCGTACTGATTATTTCTTTTTTTTTGTTAAAGATAATGTATTCTTAAACGATATTATATATGATTTAGTCTGATTTTTTCTTTTCGATCATTATTAAATATTTTGATTGTACTTATTTCTTAATTCTTCAGCTTCTTTCTCGGTTATTGATTTATTAATGTTTAATAGGGTGTAAATTCCATCATCAATTAATTGGCTTTCAAAATTTTGATTGTTTAAAATAGATTTTTTATGAATTTCAAACATCCACTTATCTGATTTTGCTATTGAAATAAGAACATGCTTTAATTGTTCATTCTCAATTTTATCAATCGATCTTTCAATAATTGGATTCAATAAAACATTTAAAAATTTGTAATACTTATTACTTGTATTAGATGTATCAATTTGTCTCAGGGTTGCATAAGCCTTATCTTTTTTATTTAAGTTATACTCAACAGCACACTTATTGAATAAAGCATTTTTAAATTTAGGTGAGATTTCAAGTGCTTTATTGAAATAATCTAATGCAATTACATGCTGATTTTTTAACTCGTAACAGGTTCCTAAATTATTCAAAACATGGATATGATAAGGATTAATCAAATACGACATATGGAAAGAAATTAATGCTTCATCAATTTTATTTAAATTGAACCAGGCCATGCCTTTATACCATGCAATAGGAGTACTAAATGGATCCATTTTATAGAAGAACGATTGAGCTTGATCAATTTCATGAATCATTCCTGTCCAGTTTGATTTATTTCTATGAGCAAATGCTTTTCGTGTATGATTTTCTGAATTAAATCTTTGTATTCCGACATACAAATTAGATAACAACATAATTATAATTATTATGACAATAATTTGGCGCGTTTTGACTTTCACAATTGGATTTTTCGATTCACTTATCACATTATATTTTAATATTACAGTACTAAAAATAAATGAGAGTATAATTCCGTGTTCAATTCTTTCTTTCGGAAAACTGAATAATGAAAATATCATATATCCAATAATTGAAAAGAACATGAGCAAAAAAAATAAATATTCAGAATCAGACTTTTCTTTTTTGAGTATGGAAAATACCTGCCAAAGTATAACTGCAAATAAAGATAAATATAAAAGCAGTCCTAAAATGCCTTGCTCTGCTAGTACCCAGATGTAATCGTTGTGCGGCCGTTGATAAAAAGTAATTTGATCTTCTGATCGCAAATTACGATTTCCGTGTTTGAGAATTTCAATTTTCCAACTTGCCAGACCGGTTCCATAAAAGGGATTATCTTTTACTATTTCAACTGATTTTTTCCAAAGTTGAATTCGGTCTTTTGTTGAGCCATAATTGAAATTGACAATTTTAACTGTTTGCTTTTGAAATGTACTAAAACCATCTTGCCTTGTATAAATAAAAACAGCAAGCGAAATAGTTAAAAGAAATAAGATTACCAGGAAAAGTAATCCCTTTTTGTTTTCTTTCTTTACTTGATTCTTGTGGATTGACTTGAAAACGAAAAATATAATTAGCGTACTAAATAAACTTCCTGCTAATGCTATCCATATTGCTCTTGACATTAAAATAGTTATAAAAAACAAACATAAAAAAGCAGCAAAACCACCTAAATATTTCCAAATTGATTTTTGTTGTAAAACAGCATGAAGATTAAAAGCCAGGCAAAGAAAAAGTATTTCAGAGAATATGTTTTTATGTGCAAAAGTTGATTTTATGTGATACATATTCTCATGACTCAAGCCAACTTCATTCAGTGTTTTTATAAGTTCATATATACCTATGAATCCAATTATCAGACTCAAAACAACCGTAGTCATAACCAGGTAATTTATTAATTCCAGATAATTATCATAGTAAAGGCAAATTAAAAAGATCACAATTCCAGTTAGCAAAATCTTTTGAAATTCAAAAATCGCATCCGACACATTTGAACTTATTAAAAAGCTAAACACCGAGACTATAACATAAATGATAAATGCCTTAAAAAAAATATTGTTTTTTTTATAAAAAACCTGATCTCTGAGGACTATTTTCCTTAATAGAATAAAAATTGATATTCCAAGTAGAAAACCTGAAAGTAGAATAAACCTTGGTAGTAATACAGGATCGAGGGTTAGCTTTGACCTTATTAGAAGTATAATTATTAATGGAAACCAAACTAAAAAAGAAGATTTTAAACCTGATATTCCTCTACTTATAAAAGAATTCATTTATAATAACAGTTAATAATATCTCCTCAAAAATATACTATTCTTAAACGAATGTCTAATATAAGTTATTAAGATGTACTAAAGGAAATATTAATAAGCCCGTACATCTTTTCCTTCAATATAATTGATAAAAGAGGTATTTACCACTTTGTTCCCTCCTGGTGTAGGATATCTACCGGTAAAGTACCAGTCTCCTTTATGATTTGGACATGCCAGATGAAGGTTTTCAATTGATTGATAAATAATTTCAACTTCGGCTTTAAGCTCTTTGGCTTTAAGCAATTGAGCTATCTTTATTGAAATTTCTTCAGCGGTAAATGGTTTATAAATTTCTTTTACATAATTTACAATTTCTTCTTTTTGTAATTTCTGCTGGGCTTTTGACTTTTTATAAACTTCATTAATTACATTTTCCTTACCAGTTTCTTTCAGTAAAGCAATAGTTGCCTGAAAAGCAATAAAATCGCTTAGCTTTGCCATATCAATTCCATAACAATCAGGAAATCTTATTTGAGGTGAAGATGATACAATAACGATCTTTTTAGGTTCAAGACGGTCTAATATTCTGAGTATGCTCTCTCTTAGAGTAGTTCCTCTAACAATTGAATCATCAATTATTACCAAATTGTCAACCTTAGATTTTACCGTTCCGTAGGTTACATCATATACATGTCCTACTAGATCATTTCTGCCGGAGTCGTCAGCAATAAATGTACGCAGCTTAAGGTCTTTTATTGCGATTTTTTCCACTCTTGGCTGGTAAGAAAGAATATTATTCAAATCATCCATAGTTAGAGTTTTTCCTTCCTCCTCCATTTGTTGCTTTTTAACTTTAATCAATTGCGTTTCAATTCCCTTCAACATCCCATAAAAAGCAGTTTCAGCGGTATTAGGTATAAATGAAAATACATAATTTTCAATTTCTCCATTGATCACATTGCAAATAAAAGGAGCTAATAATTCACCAAGTTTTTTACGTTCTTTATAAATATCCTTATCACTGCCTCTTGAAAAATAAATCCTTTCGAAAGAACAAGACATTTTTTCTTTAGGTTCAAGCACTTGTTCTTCCGAAACATCACCATTTTTTTTAACAATAACAACATGACCAGGTTTTACTTCTCTAATTTCTTCTATAGGTGCGTTCATCGCGGTTTGAATAACCGGCCGCTCAGAAGCAGCAACAAAAACTTCATCATCATAATAGTAATAAGCCGGCCTTATTCCGTTCGGATCGCGGTTTACGAAAGCATCACCATGACCAAGAATTCCTGCAATAACGTATCCACCATCCCAACGTTTACTTGCTATATTTAATATTTTTGCAATATCAACTGATTCAGCGATTTTTTTCGATATTTCTTGATTTGTATATCCCTTGCCCTTAAATTTTCTGAATAACTCCTGGTTTTCCTCGTCTAAAAAATGACCTATTTTTTCAAGAATAGTAACAGTATCGGAATAATCTTTTGGATGCTGTCCCAGATCAATTAAAATTTGAAAAAGTTCATCAACATTGGTAAGATTAAAATTACCGGCCATAACAAGATTACGCGATTTCCAGTTATTTTCACGCATTACAGGGTGTACATTTTCGATACTATTCCGGCCAAAGGTTCCATATCGAAGATGCCCAATATATATTTCAGCAGCAAATGGGAGATTTTCTTTTGCCCAGGTTACATCATTTAACCGCTCCGGATTTTTTTCTTCAACAGATTTAAAATTGCCATTAATATGATCAAACACCTCAATAATGGGATTTTCTCCATTTGAGCGGACACGATCAATATATTTATTCCCCGGTTTGAGATCAAATTTAACAGAAGCCACACCAGCTCCATCCTGGCCACGATTACGTTGTTTTTCCATCAACAAATACAACTTTTTCAAGCCATACATCCATGTTCCATACTTAATCTGGTAATATTCTAAAGGCTTTAGTAATCGTAATAAGGCAATCCCGCATTCGTGTTTAATCTGGTCGCTCATTGAATAATCAAATAATCATTTTTAATGACTTCGCAAAGATGTGGATAATTTTAATATCAGTTTTAAAAATAGTTAATATTTCTACCAACATTTTGCTAAATATAAATAATTAGTTTCATGCTCTAATTGCTTTTGCACTTTGCTGGATATTTAATAACTTTATTTCAATTTTGGATTAATAATCATTAAATGTTATATACTTATGAAAAGGGTTCTAATCATTCTAGCAAGTATTTTGCTTATAATAACCAATTGCAAACTTTTTTCTCAACATTTAATTGGAATGACTGCTTATGGGGGTGAATATGGAGCAGGAACCATTTATAAAGTAAACCTTGATGGAACCGAACATGAAGTTGTTTATTCTTTTTATCAAATTGAAGGAAGTGGCCCTGTTGGAAAATTATTAGAAGCCAGCAATGGAAAATTATATGGAACTGCTGCAAATGTGATGTTTGAGTATAATATTGAGAATATTACATATAAGTGTTTAAAGAAGCATTTAAATGTGTATGAACATTTTTTTGGTAAAGACTTAATACAAGTTACAAATGGTAAACTATATGGAGTAACCGGTGATTTATACCTTGACGGTGAAGCAGGAACTATATTCGAATTTAACATTGAAACTGAAGAATATACTGTTCTTGCAAATTTTGATATTGAAAATGGTGATTTGCCTACTGCAGGTTTAATTCAGTTAAATGACAGTATTTTTTACGGTATGACACACAAAGGAGGAGAATATGACAATGGAGTTATTTATGAATTTAATTTAAATACGAACAGCATTAATAAAAAATTTGACTTTAACGGAATTTATGGCTCTGAACCTGAAGGGAAATTATTATTTGTGAATGACAGTACTTTTTATGGTATGACTACAAAAGGAGGAACAAATGATGAAGGAATAATTTTTAGATATAATTTGCTTGCTGATTCTGTAGAACGATTACATAATTTTCAGGAAATGACCGGTTCTGAACCTCATGGAAGTCTAATTCAGTGTACAAATGGTAAATTGTATGGCATGACTTTATGGGGAGGAGATAATAAT
>DAOVJU010000124.1 GCA_030632095.1 Chlorobiota bacterium | reverse complement strand
TATACGAGGTTTTCTCTCCAAATGATGCTAAACGGCTCTGTGATCGGTTTAACTTTGTTTATACACCAAAGCATGGCAGTTGGTTGAACATGGCAGAGATAGAACTAAATGTTTTGCAAGGACTGTGTTTGTCAAGACGGATAGATAATATTGATCAAGTTAAGCAAGAAGTAAAAGCTTGGACAATCCATCGAAACAAAATGGATTCGGTAATAAACTGGCAGTTTACAACAGAAGATGCTCGAATAAAACTAAAACGACTTTATCCGTCATATGTGAATTGACATGACACTAGGTGAAATATAAATTTTGAATTATAAATTAAAAATTAGAGTGTGAGTATGAGTTTGTGAGTTTTATTTTTATTCAATCTTAAAATTGAAATCAAAAATCTAAAATATCAATTCACCGAGTCCTTCTCTCAATATTTTAGGTTCATCTGCTGTACAATCAACAATAGTTGATGGCATATTATTTCCATAACCACCATTAACAATTAAGTCAACTTTATCTTTATATTCCTCGTAAATTATTTCAGGATCAGTTGTATAATCAATAATCTTATCCATATCATGTATTGATGTTGACACAACTGGATTTCCCAATTCCTTTACTATTTCTCTTGCAATATTATTATTTGGGATCCTTATTCCTACAGTCTTCTTTTTGCTTTTAAATAATTTAGGAACATTGCTATTTGCATTTAAAATAAAAGTAAAAGGGCCGGGTAGATTTTTTTTCATCAATTTATATGTAGGTGTATCAACTTGCCTTGTATAATCTGACAAATGGCTTAAATCATAACAAATAAATGAAAAATGAGACTTTTCCAGTTTTACACCTTTTATGCGTGCAAGCTTTTCAACTGCCTTCGGCTGACTAATATCACATCCTAAAGCATAAACTGTATCACTGGGATAAATGATCACTCCACCTCTCTTAAGAGCCTCAACAACTTTCAATATTTGCCTGAAGCTTGGATTTTCAGGATGTATTTTTAATAGCATATTAAAATTTAATAAGTATACTTAACTATTTAATTTCCGATAATCAGCCAGGAATTTTTCAAGTCCAATATCTGTTAAAGGATGTTTTAGTAATCCTAAAATTGCATCCAATGGACAAGTTGCCACATCAGCTCCGGCTTCCACACATTGAATTATATGCAAGGTATGGCGAATTGAGGCAGCTAATACCTGTGTATCAAATTCATAATAATCATACATCTCTACTATTTGTGCAATTAGCTCAACGCCATCTGTAGTAATATCATCTAAACGGCCAATAAATGGAGATACATAGCTTGCTCCGGCCTTTGCTGCCAATAAAGCCTGGCCTGCAGAAAATACCAATGTACAATTTGTTTTAATACCTTTTGAATCAAGGTATTTTATTGCTTTAATCCCCTCCTTTATTGCAGGAATTTTAACAACTATCTGAGGATGTAAAGAAGCCAGATGCTCCCCCTCCTTAATCATTCCTTCAAAATCTGTTGCGATTACTTCTGCACTTACATCGCCATCAACTATTTCGCAAATTTTTTTATAATGATTTAAAATATTCTCTTCCCCGCTTATTCCTTCCTTAGCCATTAATGATGGATTTGTAGTTACACCATCTAAAACACCAAGATCCTGGGCTTCCCTGATTTGTTCAAGATTTGCTGTATCGATAAAGAACTTCATTAGAATAAAATTAAGATTATACACTTTAAAAAAAGTGGGTAAGCTACTTATATCGCACCGCTACAACCGTCTACCCTTGCTTCCTTCCGGACCTGGGGGAGTTCGACAGGAGCTGGCCGTATAAGACTTACCCGGCACAAAAGTAGATAAAATAAGATAAATGACAAAAGACTGGTGAAATTAGGCTAAATTTTATTTCGTGGTGCTGAATGAAATTATATCATTCTATATTTATATAATTACTTATTAACCTGAGTTCGATATAAAATTATTATACAGCTTTTCGAGGTTTTTCAGAGGCAACACAGATTTTTGCAGAACTAACGGGTTAATTCAAGAAAAATGAAGTAATGACTATCTGTTATGATATAACAGAATATTTACATTTTCTCTTTTTTGCTATTTTCCTTTTATATCTCATTTTTCAAATGTTTTTAATTAAAATCTACGTTCTTTGCTATTTTTTAAATATCATTTAAAGACTTTCAAATTTTTAAATTCTCATTCTGAAAAAAAAGATATCTTTGCTGTTAAATTTAAAAATAACAAGTATGCAAGAAAATAAATCATTATTCTGGAAAAATTCAATGAATTTTGGAGCCATTGTTGGCTTGGCTTTCATTGTTTATGCAGTTATACTATTTTTATTTGGATTGGAAAATTCAACAACTGCTGGTTATATAAATTATCTCATACTAATTGTTGGTATCTTTGTTGGAACAAAGCAATTTAGAGATAACTTTAATAATGGCCTGATCACTTATGCTAATGCACTAGGATCTGGAACATCAATTGCATTTTTTGCATCTTTAATACTTGCGCTTTATATGTACGTTTTTGTTACAGTTATTGATCCTGATGCTATTGATAAAATGAGAGTTTTAGCTGAAGAAAGATTTCTGGACAAGGGAATGCCTGATGATCAAATTGAAAAGGCAATGGAAATGAACCAGAAATTTATGACTCCTGCATTTCTCTCTTTAATGACTGTTCCTACATTTACATTCTTTGGATTTTTATTTTCATTAGTAACCAGCGCTATCCTTAAAAAGGAAGGCGATCCATTCCAGGCCGATATGCAACAAATTGAAAATAATGAAGAATAAATATACATTTTGAAATTTTGGATCAAATGGATTTATCAGTTGTTGTCCCCTTATATAATGAAGAAGAATCGTTAAACGAATTATTCGATTGGATTCAAAGAGTGGTAAGAGAACAAAACTATTCATGGGAAATAGTTTTTATTGATGATGGCAGTAATGATAAGTCCTGGAAGATAATTGAAGAATTATCCCAAAAAAGTGAAAATGTAAGAGGTATAAAATTTAGAAGAAATTACGGAAAGTCTGCTGCACTGCATAGCGCTTTTCAACAAGTTAATGGCAATGTTGTTATTACAATGGATGCTGATATGCAGGATAGCCCGGATGAGATTCCCGAATTATATAGAATGATTATTGAAGAAAATTGGGATATCGTTTCCGGATGGAAAAAGAAAAGATATGATCCATTATCAAAAACATTACCAAGCAAGTTTTTTAACCGTACAGCCAGGATATTTACACGAATTAAGCTCCATGATTTTAATTGTGGCCTAAAAGCATATAAAAATGCTGTAGTTAAAAGCATTGAAGTTTATGGTGAAATGCACCGGTACATTCCTGTTTTAGCAAAACAAGCCGGTTTTAAACGAATTACCGAAAAAGTTGTTCAGCACAAAAAAAGAAAATATGGTGTAACGAAATTTGGGATTGAAAGGTTTATAAATGGCTTTCTTGATCTATTATCGGTTACTTTTATAACCAGATTTGGCAAAAGGCCAATGCATTTTTTTGGCGTATGGGGAACAATTATGTTTCTGACAGGAGGATTTGCAACCATCTGGATTATTGCACAAAAAATACATCTGTTATTTGTTGATATGCCCGTACGTGAAATAGTTGACCAGCCATTGTTCTACATTGCATTAGTTGCTACCATTATAGGCGTCCAAATGTTTTTAACAGGATTCATTGCAGAACTGGTTTCAAGAACTTCGCCAGATAGAAACGATTACCTGATTGAAAAGAAAATCTAACTTTCATACAATAGAAAAATCAAAATACATATTAATAGGCCCTGCATTTCCATTACGGGGAGGAATTGCAAATTTTAATCAATCTGTTGCAAGAGCGCTTAAAAAAAAGAATATTTCTTCGGAAATTATTTCTTTTACATTACAATATCCATCCTTTCTTTTTCCGGGAAAAACACAATATGAAAATGGTGATGCCCCTGAAAATGTTGATATAAAAGAACTAATAAATTCAATCAATCCAATAAGCTGGATAAAAACTGCAAAGTATATTAGAAAAACCGATGCAGCAACTATTGTATTCAATTATTGGATGCCCTTTTTTGGATTATGCTATGGAATGATTATAAGATTGTTAAGAAGAAAATCAATAAAAAAAATAGCTCTTTGCCATAATATCATACCACATGAAAAAAGATTACCGGATAATTTCTTAAATCGTTTTTTTTTAAAGAAATGTGATGGTTTTATTACCCTGTCCAAATCTGTTTTAAAGGAACTTTCTCTTTTTACTACTTCAAATAACAAGAAATTTACACCTCATCCGATATATGATATTTTTGGCCCGATAGTGAGTAAAGAAAAATCTATTGAGAAATTAAAACTTGATCCAACAAAAAAATATCTTTTGTTTTTTGGTTTGGTTAGAAAATACAAAGGTTTGGATTTAATGCTTAAGGCATTAGCTTCAGATAAGTTAAAAGAATTGGATAATGTAAGGCTTATTGTTGCCGGAGAATTCTATGACAATACTGAAGAATATCTTTCCTTAATAAAACATTTAAACATTCAGGACAAAGTTATTCTCAGGAATGAATTTATTCCATCCAACTTGGTTAGATATTATTTCTGTGCAGCCGATCTGGTAGTCCAAACATATCACAATGCAACACAAAGTGGTGTTACTCAAATTGCCTATCACTTTGAGCGTCCTATGTTAGTTACTAATGTAGGGGGTTTGTCAGAAATTGTCCCTCATGAAAAAGTGGGTTACATTTCCGAAAAAAATCCTGAGACAATAGCAACATTTATTGAAGATTTTTATTTAAATAATAGAGAAACTGAATTCTCAAAAAATGTTTCCATAGAAAAACACAGGTTTTCCTGGGACAAATTTGTAAATGCCCTTGAAAAAGTGAGAACCAATTGCTAATTAGTGCTTGTCCATAAAGTCCGATTTCGTCGTTATGCTTGCCTTCAAAATGGTCATTTACAAAAGTAAACTCCCATTTTTCAGGCTTCGCAAGCCTAGAACTCGAACTTTCTGAACAAACTTTTGACTTTATAGACACGGTGAACGCTTACAGAAATTTTTTATAAAATCTATTATCCTGTCCTCATCATCAGCATGAAACCAGTTAATATCCTTATCCTTGTTAAACCATGTTATTTGCCTTTTAGCATATCTCCTGCTGTTTCTCTTGATTAGTTCAACAGCTTTTTCTAATGTAATTTTTTTATCAAAATATTCGAATAACTCCTTATACCCAACAGTATTTAATGCATTTGAGCCCCGAAATGGTAACAAAGATTTTGCTTCTTTTACTAATCCATCGCTAATCATTTTATCAACCCGGAGGTTTATCCTGTTGTATAACTCTTTCCTGTCTCGCTCTAAACCTATTTTTATGACATTAAAATCCCGTATTTTTTTCTTGCTTTTCCGGTAACTTGATAAGGTTTTTCCTGTTTGAAGTTTTACTTCAATTGCCCGAAGCATTCTGTTCTTATTTTTTAAATCAACAATCTTATAGTATTCAGGATCCATTTTTTTGAGATCAAAACGCAGGCTTTCTATTCCATATTTTTCATATTTCCGAATTACTTCCTTTCTTAATTCAGGATCAATATCCGGTATATCATCCAGCCCGTTACAAACAACATCAATATACATTCCCGACCCTCCTGCCATTAGTAATGCATTATGATTTTTAAACAGATCATTCACTAATTGTATGGCTTCTGTCTCAAACATAAACACATTATAATATTGTGTAACCGACTTATTTCCAATAAAATAATGCTTTACTGTTTTCAATTGCCCGGTTGATGGAACAGCAGTTCCAATTTTCATTTCTTTGTAAAATTGCCTTGAATCACAAGACAAGATTGGAGAATCTATTTGTTTTGCTATCTGTATACTTAAATCAGTTTTTCCAATACCAGTGGGCCCTAATAAAATGATTACTGTCTTTGACATTGCAAACTCGTAGAATAAATGCTTATAAATTTAAAAGGAAATTCATAGTGTCAATACCATCAGCATAGTCCCACAACTCAGGGTGTTGGGCCATACCAAAAGAAATATGTCTCTGGTTTTTGGTATTACTTACTATACACTGTATCTGATTTGAATTTAGATTTATTTGTTCAGTTATATAATCTGTATTCCTGTATTTCTCATAATAAATTACTGATATTGGAGAAGCATATTTCTCGTTTTGTGTTAATATGAAAAAACCACAATCATAAAAATCAATACTATTCATCAAATAAATTGACTTATTATAATCATAATTATTCATAAAACCATTATGATTACTGAAATACCTGTATTTCTGAAATACTTTTATTAAAGGGTTAAAATTATAATTTTCCGGCACAAAAAGTTTCGAAATACTTCTGCATCCTAATCCATAAAACAAAAAGACATCATCAGCCAATTTTTCCAAATCACTTTCCTGTTCATTTCCTGAAAGTATGGCAATACTATTTCTGTTGTTTCTGATAATGTTTGGATATTTACCAAAATAATATTCAAAATACCTTGATGTATTATTACTACCAGTGGCAATTATTGCATCAAAATCTTTCAGCCTTTCATCTATGAAGATTATACGATTTTCAAATCCAGGTTCAATTTTGATTAATACTTTCGAAATTAATTCCAGTAAATTATTGTCTTTGGATGATTGCTTGCCTAAAAAGATATTTCCACTAAGCAAAACAGTTAGCATATCATGAAATCCAACAAACGGAATATTTCCTGCCATAATCACCCCAATTCTTGCAGGTGGATTTTTATCCTTTATTGAATAATTCCGGAGCCACTTCTCAATCATATCTTTACTCAATAACTTACTTATACTTTGTATTGCATAGCGCACAAATTCTTCTGTAAACCACTTATTCCGGGTATATGAATTGTTTATTGCCTCATTAATCTGATTGAAATAAAGATTATTTAATGATTCACAATCATAATTGCGTAATCCAGCTTTAAATTGCTTTAAAAAACTCCCCAAATGAATAAAAGCTTCTATCCTGGATAGTAAAGTCATAATTTGAAAAATTACAATTTAAAGATAATATTTAAAGCTGATTTTCAATTTATAACCCATGATTTTTGGTAAACCAATCCCATTTAACATTTAACATTTAACAACAATTTCCCACACCCAGATATACTCCCCGATAAGGTCGTTTCTCCCCACGGGGCAGGCAATTGAACAATATAGTAAGCTGTGAACACTTACAAATTTACTTACATCAAGGGCTGTGATGTTAGAATACCTAAAGTTTATTTTCTTAAATTTTCAATTTCATCTTTTGCTAACTTCAGCTCTTTCTCTACTATTATTAACTTATTTTCAAGCATTTCAGTTTGAGCTTCAGTTTCTTCCATGAGCGATTCTTTGAATTCCATTTCTTCTTTTTCCTTATCATCAAGTTTTTGTTGCGCAATACCTAAATCTTCATTAAGTATATTGATTTTCCCCACATAGCTTGAAATTCGCGATTCAAATGATTTTGACTGTGTCTTATTTATAACCATGGCAATTACCTTGAAAAAATCCCCATTTTCATCTTTAAGTGGAGTGAATGAACCATTAAGCCATACATTGGTTTTTTTAGCGAGATATTCTGCATCAATATCAAAACCAATTCCATTAAGCAGCTTGGGCCATTCTTCTTCGAGGTCTTTTTGAAATTCACTAGTTAACAATGACCAATATTTTTTACCCATTAGTTCACCATCGGTAGTAAATAAATAATCTGTGAATAATTTATTGACATTAAATATATTACCTTCCATATCCATTTCAGCAGTACCAATAACATTGTTAATAGCTTCAACTGTTCCTCTCATTTCCTGTTCCTTTCTTGAAGATTCTTCCTGAGTAGCTTGCAACTCTTCCATATTCTGACGCATTTCCTCCTCCTGTGCCGCTAATTCTTCACTTTGTTGTTGCGACTGTTCAAGTAACCGGGCAGTTCTCTCATTAATTTTTACACCAGAAATTGTAGATGCAATATTTTCACCAAGTTTTTCAACTAATTCTATTTTATACTTTTCAAATTCATCAAAAGAAGCTAACTCAATAACTCCATATACTTCTTCATTAACCATAAGAGGTACAAACAATAAAGTTTTAGGATTTGCATCTCCCAATCCTGATGTTATATTAACAAAATCTTCCGGTATTTCTTTTAAATATATTGTAAGCCGTTCATGAACACATCTTCCAATAAGCCCTTCTCCCTGGTATATTTTTTTATTCATAAACTTATCCCGTCCATACGCAATAGCTGTCTTAAGTTCATAATATATATCATCCTGAACAGTTTCATTAATAATAAAAATAGCACCTTGTATGGCATTTACATAATCGATAAGATTAGACATGATATTAAATGATAATTTTTGAAGGTCATCATTATCCTTTCTTAAAATATCACTAAACCTGGTAATACCCTGGGT
>DAOVJU010000103.1 GCA_030632095.1 Chlorobiota bacterium | reverse complement strand
ATATAATAATTAACAAAAAAGAGGTTGCTTGCATAAAAGCAACCTTTTTTATTATTCTTTTCTTTGTGGTACACTGTATTTTTTTTTACTTTTGTGCCACTTCTTGGAGAAGTGGGTGAGTGGCTGAAACCACCAGTTTGCTAAACTGGCGTACGGGGAAACCTGTACCGGGGGTTCGAATCCCCCCTTCTCCGCAAAATAGTATAAAACATAAGTGTAATTTTACTTTTCATAATTTAAATCCTGCTACATGTTTGACTTTGAGAAACTAGATATATATAAAGTTGTAAAAGACTTGAATACAAAAACATATTCATTTATAAATCAAGCACAAAACATTGATAATCAATTTATAGAACAATGGAAACGAGCAAGTTTAGCAGTTGTATTAAATCTTGCTGAAGGAGTAAGCAGGATAACAGCAGATGATAAGCGGAATTTAATTGCCCTTTCAAGAGGAAATGTTTTTAAGTGTGCAGCTTTGTTACAAGCAATGAAAGATTTGAATTTAATTGAAGAAAATGAATACCAGGAATTTTATAATGACTATGAAACAGCATCAAAAATGTTACTTGGAATGTTTCGTAGTTTTAAATAAGTGATTAGTGATCAGGGAGCATGAGTGTAAATGTGAGTTTTGTGTTTGATTTTTTAAAATTTCCTTTGAATAATTCAAAACATTTTATTCCTTTGCACCGCTAATTTTAAAAGCATACTCACACACAAATACATTACGGGGTATAGCGCAGTCCGGTTAGCGCACCTGCTTTGGGAGCAGGGGGTCGCAGGTTCGAATCCTGCTACCCCGACAAAAGAAAAGCCTTGCACGATAGTGCAGGGCTTTTTTTATTGAGGCAAATTGAAACTTGTTTCAACTTTAAACCGTAACTTTTCTACTTTTACGTAATATGTATTCCAATAGTATTCATTAGCTCTAGAGTTTTAGCAGTAATTTCTGCATTGTGCCATTTATCATTAATTTTAACCTTACGGATTTCTTTTAAGAAAAGGATTAAATCCATCGGAGCATATTTCTTATTTAAATCATGAGTTAGCAATAACTGATAAATTTTATAATACCAATGTAAAGCAATATAATTGATAAACATCCATGCTTCTAATGCCTGTTCATTTTGCATGTAACTTTTGTCTGCATCTACTATATTTTTAAGAACATCTATCATTCCTTCTATCTGCCCCCTGCTTTTATAATTCAGGTATACTTCTTTAGGGAGTTTTGTTCCATTATGCATTAATGCTATTGTGCCGAAGCTGTGTTGTTTTTCATGAAAAGATTCTATGTTATACTTTTCAGGCAAGGACTCTATTCTGTTCAAGTAATCCTTTATTTCTTCTGCTTTTAATTCTTCATCAAGATATACATTGACCTGTTCTGTGCCTATTTTTATTGAATAGTACCAAATGATACGACCTTCGTATTTAAAGAAATTATCAAAGTTTTTTTTGTCAGCGGATTTTATATTATCGTAACATATGTGTTTATTGTTTCGACGAAGTGGAATAATAAACTTGAGTTGTTCTTTATTTAGTTGATCAATATTCTTTTCTGAATAAAATCCTTTATCTGCAATGATAACAGCATCTTTTATTTGTGATTCGTCAAGACACAGTTTAAATGATTTAATGTCCTTAATATTACCAGGCATGATACGATAATAAACAGGAAGTTGTAATCCAATAGAAAAGACAAACATGATATTGGCTAAATAATCAAATGTCCCCTTTTTACTTTTACTCAATTTGGTGATATCCATTTTTTTGGAGTTGCTGAGCAAATCAGTTCCGTCAAACAAAATATTGTCATTTGCTTTACTAAATTCTTTAAAAAAATCGGTTATTTGAGTTCGTTTGACTCCCAGCTCCCTTAAAACTCCAGTTAAAGATTTTGGGGATAGCCGTAGTTGGGGATATTGCTCTGATAAGTAACTATGCAAATAATGGTATTCCATGTTTTTCATTGCACTATGATGAACAAGTCTTCCATAAGTTAAAACGATAATGGTTTGCCATTGTTGTGGGAAATGTTTTTGCAAAAGGGTTTTATATTCGCTAAAATGCGTATCAAGAAAAGCTGTTATTCCATATTCCTTGACACAAAGCTTTGATACTCTAAGTTCTCGTTTGCGAAGTTTTGCTTTGTCTGATTCGATAAAGCCTGACTCTTTAGTAATCCTGCCTAATAATTTGCCGGTAATCTTCTGAGCTCTCTTTTTTTCAGGATTCCACTTACTGCTTACCTCATACAAATAATATCTTCCATTAATCAAACGGAGTTCTGTTCCTTTTCTCTTGTGCTTTGTAGCCCATTTAGGATGTGTTGCCATAATTGTATAGTATTACGTATATACGTAATAGCAAAGTAACATAAAAAAAACTGACAATCCAAGTTGTCAGCCGTTTTAATTGAAAACTATTACGTATTTTTAAGAAAAGTTATAGTTTAAAACCCATAACTGTTACATCATCAACTTGTTCAGTTTCTCCCTGCCACTCAACAAAGGTATTTTTTAATTTTTCTTTCTGCTTATCAAAAGGCAGTGATGAGATATTTTTTAAAAGCTCTTTGAATTTACGTTTTAGGAATTTTTTGCCTTCCATATTAAACTGGTCGGCAAATCCATCACTAAATAAAAATATTGTATGCCCGGAGGTTATTTTCATTTCTTTTTGCACGAATACTTTATCTTTCATGTGATGAATGCTAATTGGCATTTTATCGGGTTTAATTTCAGTATATTCATTATTTTCAACAATAATTATTGGATTATTAGCGCCGGCAAAACTAAGCTTATTTGTTTTTGTGTCGATTACACACAGAGCAATGTCCATTCCATCGTGGCTGCTTTCGTCTTCTTCTGATTGATGCAGGGCTTCAATAACCCTTTTTCGAAGCCGGTTAAGTATTTCAGCAGGTCTTGTAATTTTTTTATTGTTCACTATTTCATTCAGGAATGTTACTCCAATCATACTCATCAGGGCTCCCGGCACCCCATGCCCTGTACAATCAGCAACAGCAATAATAATTTTACCTTCTTGCTCTGAAACCCAATAAAAATCACCTCCAATTATCTCTTTAGGTTTGTACAAAATAAATGAATTGGGGATTATTTCTCTAATATATTCATTAGTTGGAAGTATGGCGTTTTGAATATGCCTTGAATAAATTATGCTATCGGTTATTTCTTTTTTTTGCATTGATATCTCATCTCGCTGTCTTGTAATTTCTTTTTCAGCTTTTTTTAATTTTGATATATTAGAATCGATAGCAACAAGTTTCACAACTTCATTATTATTATCAAGAATTGGTGTAATTGTTGATTGTACCCATTTTTTTTCGCCTGATTTAGTTGTGTTTTCCGAGATATAAATGACAGGTTTTTTAGTTTCCCTGATAGATAAAATAATATCATGGATATTTATATTAGAGCTGGTTTCGACCAGGTTTCTCCCTTTTTCCGAAATTATTTCGTCAAATGTATAGCCAAACATTTTGGTAAACCCCTGGTTAATCCATTCTAAATTACCCCAGGCATCCATAATCATTACGCCATTATCTGTTTCGCTGGCCACAATTGAAAGTTTTTGCAGTTCGTTTGCCTGTGCCTGAATTTCTTCTTTTTGACTCTGAATTTCAATAGTCCGGTCTTTGACAATTTTTTCCAGCCTGACATTTAAAGCTTTTAACCGCCTTGTATTAAGTTTAACAACCAACCAGATTAATAAAATCGCTAATACTACATAAGCAATATATGCAACAATTGTTCTGTACCATGGCGGCGAAATTGTGAATTTATAAACAGCTTCAGTACTCTCTATTCCATAAATATTTTTTGCTTTTACTTTAAAAAAGTATGTCCCCTCGTGTAAATTTGTATATTCTTTTTTTGTTTCTTTTGTCCAATTGCTCCATTCTTTATCAAATCCCTCTAAAATATACTGAAATTGATTTACAGATTCACTTTCATAAAAGCTTGCAGAGAATTCAAAAGTTATAGAATTATTTTTATAATCAAGGGAAGAAATTAATTGTTCAGGCTGCAGTAATGAAACTGTAGTAAAATAATTATTTGTTTTTAAAGAATCGTTATAATAAGTACCTTGAAAGATAACAGAATCTTTGCCAAGTGTTACTTTACGAATAATTGAGTGAAATGGGGTATTATAATTCTTTTTAACATTAGTATCGTAACAAAATAAACCCTGGCTTGAACAAAACCAGATTATTCCATTACTGTCGCCATAAAAACTGTTACAATTCGGTAGTTTTTTAAATGGTGTGATATTCCACTTATAAGACCCGTCATCATTTTTTGTAATTATTCCAATACCTTCATCGGAATTTACCCACATTGTATTTTTGCTATCGGCATATATCTGATAAACAGGCATAGAATTATCGTAAAAATATTTACTATATGTCAAATCAGCGACAAATTTAATGAGGGTATCGCCAGAATGGTAATCTGAAGGTATTACTGCTTTATAAAACCCCTGTTGAGTGGCAACAATAATCTCATCATTAATGTTAAAAATAAAATTGTATTTAAGGTCAGGCAAACCGTTTGTGGTGTCGTAATGAACTAATTGGGGCTTATGCGGATCATTTCCAAATTTCAAATGGATCAAACCATTATATAAAGTTGTAAGCAATAGATCGCCATTGGCATCGCTAATAATTTCACGAATTGAAGTATTAATATTTTGAAATTTATTTTGAGCAATTATTTTTGCTGTTTTATAAGGATCATTAATAATATTTGTTTCAGGATATTTTAATTGTACCGAGGCAAATCCATCAGTCAGTCCAATAAAAATGTGATTGGGAAATTTTTTAGTATAACCAAAACAATTTATTTCCCCAATATTATTTAAATCTTTAGCCAAAGTATCACGAATTAGCGCTACACCGGAATTACCTGTAGCAAAAAGCCTGTTGTTTAATGAAAAGAAATCCCAGCAGATAGATTTTGTAGTAGCAATATGCAAAAAATCATATTTATCATTAGTAATACTCATTTCATATTTGGGTAGATAATGAATGCCTTTTACTGTACCTGCAAATATTTTTTTATTATATTTTATAACAGACAAAACAGTTCCGTCAATATTATTTAATTCATTAAATTTTGTTATCGGTGAGCTAATTTCTATTTCAGAAATCCCACCATTTAAAGCAGCCCATAAATTGCGATTATTATCGATGAATAATTTAAGAACAGTATTATTTTGTAAACCTCGGTTTTTATTAATAATCCTGACCAATTTCCCTTTGCGATCCATAATTACTATACCACCATTTAATGTTGCCAGGGCATAACAATTGTTGCCAATTGTTGCATATTCATAAAGAATATTATTGATGATATATTCGTCAATTTCGGTATGGAATTTTTTTATAACAAATAAGGAATCATTATTATTTGAATAATCGAAAAATGTTGAAGACAGAAGAGATGGTATGTTAAGGGTATAAATATAAAACCTGTTATTGGAAACAATTATGATTTTATTTTCTGAATACGGAAGAATAATTGTTCTCCCACTATTAACCGCAAATTCTTTAGTATATGGAAGTAAAACAGGTTTATCGTTTTTTATTATGCACAATCCTTTATCCTTATGAATGATAAAAACACGATCATTAATGAGAAACCCGAATTGTGATTTCAAATGAATTGGTGTTACATTGATTGAATTGTTATTAAGCCGGAATATTTTGTCGAATGTTAAAAAATAAATTCCGTGGCTTGTAGCAAAGACCCTCCATACATCATTGAAATTTCTATCCTCTTCATTAAGCTTACTTACTAATGATATATATTTTAATTTACCAATTGAATCGGATGCAAGGAAGCCAAATTCACCCGAAGCGCCAACATAAATTGTCCCATTTCTATCTTTGGCCAGCGAACGTACAACCGAGCTATTTGATACTTCTATTAATTTCCATTCCCTGCCATCAAATTCTAATACCCCATGATTATTTCCGAAATACATAACACCTCTTCCATCCTGGATTATAGTCCAATTCTGAGAGCTGCCTTTATATTCCTTCGGTGGATAATTTCTTATAAATGGTGAGCCAGGGTCATTTATTGTTTGAGCAAAACATTCATTATAAATAAATATTGAATATATAATGAAGAAAAAGATATAATATTTAACAAAGTATCTGTTCATAATTCTAAGTCGCCTGACAAATATAAAGATATTAAATATTATTTCTTAATCTCCTACGCTTTCAATGATGTCGCCAGAGTTGATGTAGCCTTTTTTTACATCAAGGATACGAGAACCAAGGTGGAGACGGTAATGACCAAAACAGACGGGAATGCCACCGGCAGTTAACCAATTCAGGGCATCCTGGATATGATAATGCAGTTGGGAAAAAAAAGAAAAACCTGAATTCCCGATTCGTCCGATAAATTGACCCCTTTTGATAGTATCGCCAACTTTTACCTTCAAACTTCCCTGTTTCAAGTGCATCATGGTACTGAATTCCTCTTCAGTATGCTTTATGATCACATAGTTGCCTAATAATACTTCGGTTTTACCTTCTTCCAAAACTTTATGCACATCGTATGCCAATTCACCTGGTATGGGATCTGGATAGTCCGCATAAGCGGCTACTACTATCCCATCAGCAGGAGCAATTATAGGAACACCAAAACCGAACCAATCCTCATTTTTTTTCCTTTATTCATAAACATTTCCCCGGCCTTGTTGATAGGACAGAAATCATAGGCGAACATGCCTGAATTTTTCGTCATTCCCAGTTTAATAGTAACGAAATGATTAAGATCCACTCGGCGGTGATGAGCATAGAAATCGTTACCATCCCACACCAGGAATTTCTCTTTTACCGGTAAGTGGTATACAATTTTGGGGCTGTAAAAAACAGGATGTACCTCTGTGGTTTGCTTATATTCACTAGAATAGTCCTTGTTTGTAAACGTAAAGGTGTAAAGCAACTTATCGAACTCAGGTTAATATGTTATAATTCTCACACGTTTTTTACATTAATCATAATGAAATCTACATTTTGCAATAAGAATCTCATCAGCCTTAACTTTATAAATCAGTCTATGTTCTCCGTCAATCCTTCTTGACCAAAATCCTTGATAATTATGTTTCAGAGGTTCTGGCTTTCCAATCCCTGTAAATGGTTCACGTGATATGGCTTTTAATAAATCATTTATCTTTTTCATGTGTTTTTTATTTGTCTTTTGCCAGTACAAATAATCTTCCCATGATTCATCTACAAAAATGTACTTCATTAGTCTAATAGGTCTTTTTGAAAGGAATTTCCACCTTGCAATTTTTCAATAGCAGAGTCCAATCGTTCTTTATTTGTTTTTGAAGATAATTCATGCTGAGTTGAACATAAGGAGTTATATTCTTCCAATGACATAACAACAATTCCGCTGTCCTTTCCGCGATTTATAATCAATGTTTCAAAATTTTCAATTACACTGTCAATATAATGCTTTATGTCTTTTCGAAAATCCGATAGTGTTGTAGTTAACATAATAAATATTTTAAATGTACAATTATTTGTACAAATATAAGCACAATATATAGAAATAACAAATATTTTATCGTGAGGAAATTGAAGCTAATTAACCACAACGTTTGTTGGCGGTAGTAATTTTTAAATACAAAGAGGCCAACCTAATGAAATTCTTCTAACAATAGTTTCAGTTTGCACATCAGAATAGCTTATTGTAAGAATGTATAAAAAATCAAGATTTTGAACTCCTCCATATAATTTTACTGAGAATAAATAGTCTGAATTTATCAAAAATGATGATAAATAATTATTACTATTCACAGTATGCATTTGATTAGTTAACTCATCGAATTCCATACCTAAGTACCTTTCAGGATAACAACTTGGGTTATCCACTATTATTTTTGTACAGATTAATTTTTCATGGATGGTTTTAATTTCTGATTTTGATTTGATTTTATAAAAAGGAATAACAGTTCCATTTTCATATAAATGCTTATACCTATTCTCAAGTTCTTTAAAATCTTCAGCATCGGTTTTTTTTACATCTCCTTTAAAAATAAAATAACAATCTGGTTTATATATTCCAGCACAAATGCTGAAAGGTGGGGAACAAGTCATTTTGGGAGATATAACTGAAAGGGAAGAACCTATGTAATAACTTGTATCTAAGTTTAAACTATTCAATTTATAAATATAATCTTTAGGATCAATTCGCATTGCATCTTGTAAATTACCGCTCTCAAATACACTTAAGTCAAGCGTAATTTCGGCTAACGAATTCTCTGGCTCTAGGTATACATCTTCATGAAAAACCCAATATTCTTCCTCATGTCTCAGTTGATAACCTTTATCTTCACCAATTTTGACTTTATACCATATCTTATCTTCTGAAATCTCCAGAACTTTGAGTTGGAGACTTATTAAGGCATATTTGGAAATTTGAGCTTGACTATCTGGTTCTGTTCTTAATGGTATAGAATCTTTAATTACCATTACAAGATGGTCATTTTTTTTAACAGGCTGATTTTTTTTTAAGTAAACCACATTAGTTTTTGAATCAACCGCATTAGTTTTTAAATCTACTTGTCTTTTTTCAGTAGATAAATGTTTTTTATTATCACTTTTATTCTTACATGAGTTCATAAGTAGAAACAAGAATGATATTACAAATAGCTTTAAATAAATTCCTTTTTGCATAATGGTTAATATTGAATTTTAATTGTATTTATGGATTATCATAATTATTACCGCCTGTGTGTGCCCAGCATGAGTATGAGCACACCCTTCTGAAAGCTCGTTAAAAATTTCTAAAATACAAATTTTTAACGAGTAAATATCAGAAGGGTTGATCTATCTAAAGGGTGTAAGTCCCTTACAGGCTAGTTGAACCTTATGCCGATGAAGCAAGTGTGGAGGCATAAGCCTGTTAGTAAGCTGCACCGCGTGTCGCTGAAGCTTTAGCGGAGGCACAAGGTGGCTTGGGGTGACCCATACACTGAAGT
>DAOVJU010000246.1 GCA_030632095.1 Chlorobiota bacterium | reverse complement strand
GGATACATATTATTCCAAATCACTTTTGGTATTACCCCAAACATTGCACCTCCATCCAGCTTAAAATTTCCGGTTTCTAAAGCATAAAACTTCATAATTGTCCTATATTATAATTACTTTTATAAACAAAATGTCCGGGACAAAGATAAATTAATCATTTTATTTTATCAATTCATTTTCAATGATTGTGTTCAGTATAAAAACTCTTTTTCGCCACCAAAGCACAACGTTTACCTTCACGAACAGGTTGAGGTCTGGGTTGTGCGAGTGAGTAAAAACACAAAATCTCACTAAAATATATATGCTAGATTTTCAGCGTTTTGTGTAATTTGGTGATTTGGTGTTTTAGTGGCATTTTTTAATTTTCTACCTTTTTAGACTGAACTCATGATTGTTATACCATTACCTATTTAATATGCGAATTCATTTTATATCAATTGGAGGAGCTGTAATGCATAACTTAGCAATAGCGTTACATAAAATGGGTAATATTATTACTGGTTCTGATGACGAAATATTTAATCCTGCAAAAGACAGATTACAACAATTAAACTTATTACCCGTAAAACATGGATGGTTCCCGGGAAAAATCACTAAAAATATTGATGTTGTAATATTGGGAATGCATGCAAAAGATGATAATCCGGAATTGCTAAAAGCAAAAGAACTTGGCCTGAAGATTTATTCATTCCCTGAATATTTATATGAACAGACAAAAAATAAAAAACGTGTAGTGTTAGGTGGAAGCCACGGAAAAACAACAATTACATCAATAATAATACATGTTTTAAAGCATAACAATATTGTATTTGATTATATGGTTGGGGCTCAAATTGAAGGTTTTGATACAATGGTTGGCCTGTCAGATAAATCTCAAATTGCAGTTTTTGAAGGTGATGAATACTTATCTTCAGCCATTGACAGACGGCCAAAATTTCATTTGTATAAACCGCATATTGCACTATTAAGTGGAATAGCATGGGATCATATTAATGTATTTCCAACTTTTGAAAATTACCTTGAGCAATTTCAAATTTTCGTTGACCAGATTGAAACAAAAGGTAAACTTATATACTTCGAGGAAGATGAAAACATCAAGCAAATAGTAAAATCCACAGGTAATGAAATAACTAAAATTCCTTATCGTGCCCATTATGCAAAATCAACCGGTTCAAAAACAATTTTGATAAACGGGGAAAAAGAAACACCCATTAGTATTTTTGGTGATCATAATCTTCAAAATATACAGGGAGCTAAGCTGGTGTGTAATGAACTTGGTATTTCTGATGATGAGTTCTATAATGCATTAACATCGTTTAAAGGTGCTGCAAAAAGATTGCAATTATTAAATTCAAATGAAAAAACCAGAATATATTTAGATTTTGCACATGCTCCATCAAAATTAAAAGCTACTATAAATGCTGTTAAAACACAATATCAAAATAAAAGACTTATTGCTTGTATTGAACTTCACACATATAGTAGCTTAAATAAAAAGTTTTTAAGTCATTATAAAAACTCAATGTACATGGCTGATATTGCTATCGTTTATTATAATCCTGATACTATTAAATTAAAAAGGCTTGAAGAAATCGAACCAGGAGAAATAATAAACTCTTTTAATCATCCAAAACTTATTGTATTTAATAATTCGAGCGAATTTAAAAAATACCTGCATTTAATTAATTTAGATAATTCTATTTTATTATTGATGAGTTCGGGTAATTTTGATGGAATAAACATTAAATGGTTAGCAGATGAATTGCTGAAATAGTTAAAAAAGTCTTATATTGACAAAGAAATACAATTTTGTAAAACAATATTGCGTTTAATAAAAAAGTACTAAATTATAATTGATTAAAATTATATTTGAAAATTCCTTAAGAATTAATTAATTTTATACTCTTAAAATCTAAAAAAGATGGAACTAAAAAAATCACCAAAAGCCGATTTAGAAAAGAATAAAGGAATTTATCTTCAAATCGGGTTCGTAGTTACATTAGCTATTTTATTGCTGGCTTTTGAATGGACTAGTACAAAAGGAGTATCTTCCGATCTGGGAAAACTGGGAGAAATGGTCGTAGATGAAGAAATTATTCCCATCACACGGCAGGAAGAAGTTAAACCACCACCACCACCACCACCACCAAAAGTTACCGAGGTATTAAACATTGTTGAGGATGATGTAGAAATTGAAGATGAGCTTGAAATTGAAGATACTGAGGCAGATGAAGAAACCGAAGTCGAAATGATTGAAATTGATGAGGAGGAGGAAGAAGAAGAACAACAAATATTCTTTATTGTTGAAGATATGCCTCAATTCCCGGGAGGGGATGCAGCATTGCAGAATTATATTGCTACACATGTTGTATATCCTGAAATAGCAAAAGAAAATGGCATTACCGGCCGTGTTTATGTACGTTTTGTCGTAAATAGAAAAGGAAAAGTCGATAAAGTTTCAATTGCGCGTGGTGTTGACCCTTCGCTTGATAAAGCTGCTGTTGATGTTATAAAAGGGTTACCAGACTGGTCTCCGGGCAAACAGCGGGGAAAACCGGTAAATGTTTGGTATACAGCTCCAATTAATTTTATATTGAATTAAAATACATATATAATTATAAATCTAAACCCCGGTTAAACTAAGCCGGGGTTTTTTAATTTTAACTCTAATCGGTAATAAATTTGTTATAATTACTCAAGAAATACGAATTCCGTTATATTCTTTCACTAATGACCGGTTAAAATGTGTATTTCACCGATTTTTTATTTATGAAAATCGTTATAGTATGTATTTTTGAATCAATATTTTAAACTATAAAATAAATTATTATGGAACGTATTGATGACAACAGAAGGAACCGTTTTGATAAACGTGTTCTATTTGCAATTATCTTAATATTAATAGGTGGTTTAGTACTAGCTAGTAATTTTCATTTAATCCCTTATAACATTAAGCATTACATTTTTTCATGGAAAATGATTCTTATTGTAATTGGTATAATAAGTTTAGCTAGCAGGCAAAGTGTGGTAACAGGAGTAATACTTATAGGTATTGGAACATTTTTTATGCTCCCGGACATTTTTGTTTTGGATTTCAATTATCATCGATTATTTTGGCCCGTATTACTAATTATTATTGGTTTAGTACTTCTGTTCAGACGGAATTTATATCATGGAAGAGTACATGATTATGGCACGTTGTCAACAGATTTTATTGATGAACTGAATGTTTTTGGTGGAGGCGATAAAACAATAAATTCAGATAATTTCCAGGGAGGAAAAATCACCTCTGTTTTTGGAGGCTCAAGCATTGATTTGCTTAATGCAAAACTGGCACCCGGGAATAATGTTATTGATATGTTTGCTGTATTTGGCGGATCAAAACTTATAGTGCCAAGCGATTGGGATGTAAAATTAGATGTGATTGCAATTTTTGGTGGATTTTCAGACAAACGTAGAAATATGACAACCAACTCAAACAAAGATAGGAGGCTCATTATTAAAGGAATAGCAATCTTTGGTGGAGGAGAGATAAAAAGCATGTAAGTTTTAGTTCAAAGTTACAAGTCCCCAAAAACTGCAAATTTCTAATTTGCTCGGTTTTTCGAGGGATCCACGAAATAATTACAAAATTGTAAATTTTGATCATTTCGGGATTCAAAGTTTGAAGTATATTGTAACCCTTAACTTGAACTCACACCCACACTACATTTATAATTTGTAATCTATAATTTATTTAGAGGTGTTTAACCCGTTAATAAGGAACCGCAAATATTTATATATATATCTTTCTGTATGGGGAATGCTTACTTTAATGCAAGTATTCATTGTTTTTATTGTTTACGATTTTTCTTTAGGGGAAGCTTTAGCAGATGGATTAATTTATAATGGATTATATGCTGTTATTGCATTAATAATATGGTATGTAGTGCGTTATAGTGACCTGGAAAATCAAGGATGGTTCATGATTTTATTGAATCATTTAGGAACTGTTGCTATTGTTACTTTTTTATGGATATTAACAAGTAATTTCCTTCTTAAAAACACATTTGAATTTAGTGCTCAGTATAAAAATTTTGTTGATAATGCCTTTGTGTGGAGATTTATTTCCGGAGTGTTTTTATACATGGTTGTAATTTTGATTTATTACCTGATAATCTACTATGCTAATTTGCAGGAGAAAATCAAGCAAGAAGCAGAGTTAAACTTTACACTAAAAGAAACCGAGTTAAATGCACTTAAGTCTCAAATTAATCCGCATTTTTTGTTTAACAGTTTAAATTCAATTAGTTCATTAACAGTCTCTAAACCATCTAAAGCTCAAGAGATGATAATTAAACTTGGTGAATATTTACGGTATTCTCTTGCCCATGATGAAACCAATCTTACTACGTTTTCGACAGAGTATGATAATGCAATGACTTACCTTGAGATTGAAAAAATAAGGTTCGGGGATAAGCTTACAATAGAAAATAATATTGATGTTAATTGTATGGAAAAAACTATACCAGCAATGATTTTGCAACCTATATATGAAAATGCAATAAAGCATGGTGTATATGAAAGTACGGGTATAGTAATGATACATACAAAATGTCTTTGCATAAATGATTTAATTAAAGTAAGCATAAAAAACAATTTCGATCCGGAAGCTGTACACAGGAAAGGAGCAGGAATAGGTTTAAAAAATGTAAAAAACCGAATGAAATTAATTTATGAAAGAACTGATTTGGTCAGGATTTTTAAAGAAAAGGATTCATTTGAAGTTGAATTAATATTTCCGGGAGAAAAAGTATAATGAAAAAGTAATTAAAGGTTAAATTTACAGACAACATTGCAGTTGGATTTATCCAACTGTAATGGATAGGAGAAGTTTTTTGCACTGTTGGTGTTATCATCAACAAATTACTAAGCAACTGTAAATAAAACAGCAACTAAATTTTAGCGTTGGCATTAAATATGTCAAGAATAAAGAATAGAGTTTTAAGAATGAAAACATGGAAACTATAAAAACCATTATCATTGACGATGAGAAGCTTGCGAGAGATTTACTTGTGAATTATTTGTCAGATTTCCGGGAAATTGAAATAATTAAAGAATGTGAAAATGGTTTTGAGGGCTTAAAGGCAATTAATGAATTGAACCCTGATTTGATATTTCTTGATATTCAAATGCCGAAAATAGATGGATTTGAAATGCTGGAACTCCTTGAGGACAAACCTGAAATAATTTTTACTACGGCATATGACCAATATGCAATAAAAGCTTTTGAACATAATGCTGTTGATTATTTATTAAAACCTTTTTCCCGGGACCGGTTAAATAAGGCTGTAAGTACGGTTTTTGAGCGATTAAAACTCAGCAAATCAAAAAAGTTGCCTTTTGAAGAACTGGCAAATGAAATAAAAAAGCCAGAAGAGAAACTTTCCCGTGTAGTGGTAAAAAAGGGATCAGAAATACATATTTTACCGGTTGATTCAATTATTTATTTTGAAGCGCAGGATGATTACGTAATGATGTATACCGAAAATGCCAGGTTTCTTAAACAAAAGACTATGAAGTATTACGAAAGTAACTTAGATACATCACAATTTGTACGTGTTCACCGCTCATATATAGTTAACATTAAGGAAATTGCTAAACTTGAACTTTACGATAAAGAATCGTATTTGGTAATTCTTAAATCAGGGCAAAAACTAAAATCCAGCAAATCTGGTTATAAAAAATTGAAGGAAGTTTTGAGGTTTTAGATATTCAATAAGGATACTATCTTTTCAAAAGATAGTATCCTT
>DAOVJU010000100.1 GCA_030632095.1 Chlorobiota bacterium | reverse complement strand
GTCTTCAACACATTTGAAAAACACATCAAATTTCTTCGATTTAACCACCTCCCCTTCAATTCTATATATTGCATTATTAACATTAATTGCCCAAATTACATCTCCATTTAAAGTAAATATGCTTTCTATATTTTGTACCAAATTTAACAGAACGGGATTTATTTCGAGCTGAATTTTGCTTTCAGGTAAACCATACCAGGTATTTTTAGTTTTTAACCAAACCCTGTCATTTTGAGAAAAAATGTATTCTGATGCGTTCTCAAATAAAGGATTTCCCGAAAGGACCAAAGAATCATTTTCTAACATAAAAACACCGGATTGAGTAAAGAATAATGGAACTTCATTAACTTTTCTGGCAATTACTTTTAATGAAAATTTACTTTTAAAAAGATATTTATCACCCTGGTAGCCTGATTGTTTTAAATCTACCTTGTAAATCAGATTATCGCTGCCGGCATATAACATATCGTCATTTGTAACCACAACAGAATATATATTATCATAAATGTCTTCATTAATTTTCTCAATAATCCAATTTTCTTCCTTATAGTTTGCCTTTACAATACCTTTGCTTGTTCCTATATAAACTGAATTTTTATATGGGAAAGCATCGTGTATATAAACATTATCAATTACTGAAATGAATTCTTCATTTTTAATTTCATACAAACCACTATTTGTGGAAACTAAAAGCTTTTCATTTGCAATTATTAAATCCTTACACTTTATATCCAATCCTTCAATTTTTTTGTATCCATGACTAATTGATAGTAAGGAATAAATTTTCTTTTTAACATAACGGTATTCATCCCGTTTAACGGCCTGATCTGGTTTTCCGTATTTCTCCTCAATTTCTTTAGCTTCATCAACATCTGATTTTTCAACACTTTTTAACAATTTATCTTTACGGTTTTGCCATTTGAGTTTTCGTTGCTCTTTTTTTGTTAATTTGCTTATATCAATTTCTTCTTCCTCTTGAACAACAGGCTGGGGAACTGGAGCAGGCTTAGGTTTAGGTTTGGTTTTTTTCTTAACTTTTACAGTTATTTCTTTCTCCTGGTAGTCTTTTATTTCAGTAAGATAATATACACCATCACTTGAAGCCACATATACTGTATTATTAAATTCAATAACATCATTTAGATTTCCTTTCAGGCCCGGGTAAAAACTAAAATTTCGCACAGGATAAGCAAAATCGACACGGCTTATACCATATTCGTGCGACAACCATAAACCTCCGTTTTTATCCATTCCAATAGCAAAAATTTCATCATCAGGAAGCCCTGTTTGAAAATTCATAATGAACCGTGACTTTCCTGTTCTTTTCTCAACAATTAAAGCGCCGCCACTTAATGTTGACAATGCAAATAAATCTTCAGATATATTTATTCCTCCACCTAATATACTTTCATCAAGATATTCAAAATCTTCAATTTTATATTCTTCAACCTCTTTGCCATTAAATGAATGCAAGGATCCATCATCAAATCCTAATAGAAGTTTACCAGGGTTAAATTGCAAACTGAACAATAATTCATTTTCTGTAAAAACAGAATTGTTGATAACAAATTCTAAACTGTCTTCAGTCACCTGAAAAATCCCTTTACCAAATTGACTTACATAAACATTATCATTTAGCAATAATAAATCTGAAAACCCAAAACCCGGTGAAGAATAAAATTGATTTGAAATACTATAATCTTCTTTTTGCAAGATGGTTATTGAAATTTCACTTGTTATAATTACAAGGTTTCCCAAGCCAATAATACTTGTTATATCGCCTAAATTTAAGCTATCTGGTTCACTGATTATTGATTGGTATTCATAATTTCCATTATCAGCAATAATAATTTCACCAAAATTATTTCTTGAACCAACAAATAATTTATCATCAAAATGCTTTAGAGAAAGCGGTAAAGAAGGAATATTAATAAATTCCCAGTTACTACCATCAAAGGTAAAAACACCTTCACGGTTTGCAAAATAGAACATTCCATTTTCACTTTCTTCAATTGACCAGATTATACTTTGTGTTTGCTGATGAATTGAATAATTACTGATAAAAGGTATCCCGTCCTGAGCATGACAAATATTTCCCAGGAAATAAACAATAATGAATTTTAATAACCAAACAGCTTTTCTTCTCATGATAATTTCAATTGTAAATTATGTTTTTATTGAATAGCAAATTTAAAAAGAAATTAAGTACTTTCTAAAAAATAAATCAATGTTTATAAATCCGATAAATTTTCTTAAATTAAAGTGTATGATAAAAACTTGTTTATTATTCAATTAATTAAAATAAGTAAAGCAAAATTATATATTTTTAGCAGTATATTGCAATATAAATTACATGATTAACATAATAAATATGGTTAGTATTTGGGATGTAGCAATATTTTTGTTAGCATTTATTATTATTGTCGTTTCGAGTAACCATATTTCTAAAATTATATTAAAACTAAAATTACCTTTAATAACAGGTTTTTTAGTTTTTGGGATTTTAGTTGGGCCTTACGGATTAAAACTTATTACTAATAACGCAGTTGAAAATCTCCATTTTGTAAATGAAATATCTCTGGCCTTTATAGCTTTTGCTGCCGGTGCAGAACTTTATTTAAAAGAAATTAGAAAAATCTTTAAAAGCATTATTTGGAATACCTTTGGCCAGTTTGTTGTTACTTTTATTTTGGGTTCAATACTGGTTTATTTTCTGGCTGATTTAATACCTTTTATGAATGGGTTGACAATAAATGGAAAAATTGCTATTGCTTTATTAACAGCAACTATTTTTGTAGCACGTTCACCCTCTTCAGCAATAGCTATAATAGATGAAATGAGGGCAAAAGGACCTTTTACACAAATGGCCATTGGTGTTACTGTACTAAAAGACGTTTTAGTTATTGTTTTATTCGCACTGTGCTTATCCATTTCAGGAAATTTAATTTCAGACATCCCTTTCAATTATAAATTTATATTAACACTCATTTTTGAACTAATACTATCATTTTCAATTGGCTTTCTATTAGGTTGGCTTATAAAACAAATTATCAGTATAAGTGCAAATTATATTCTTAAAACCAGCTTAGTCTTCTTCCTGGGATATAGCACATATTTACTTTCAGGAATTATTTCGAAGTTAAGCAATGATTATTTTGGCTATAGTTTACATGTTGAACCATTGTTAATATGCATTACAGCTAGTTTTTATGTTATTAATTATTGTAAAAACCGATTTGAATTTCGCAAAATGTTGCAGGATACAGGTCCGTATATCTATGTAGCTTTCTTCACCTTAACCGGTGCAATGATCTCATTAGATATTTTACTTAAGTCATGGTTTGTAGCATTAATCTTATTCGGTATCCGTTTAATGGCTCTCATAATTGGGGCTTTATTCGGAAGTACGCTTGCCGGCGATCCAAAACAATATAAAAAAATTGGATGGATGCCTTTTGTAACACAGGCCGGAATTAGCCTTGCATTAATAACAGTTGTTAGTGAAGAGTATAGCTTTTTAGCAAATGAATTTGCCACCATTATGATTTCAGTTATAGTGCTGAATCAATTAGTAGGGCCACCACTTTTTAAATGGGCAATAAATAAAGTTGGAGAAAGTAATTTGAGAGCCAAAATTCAAACAACAACTAAAATTCACACTGCAGTAATATTTGGCTTAGATTATCAATCAATTGCATTAGGGCGTGAGTTGATAAAACATAACTGGAAAGTTAAAATTGTTACTTCCTGGTTAAATACTGATGAATTTGCAATCAAAGATTTTGAAATCCTTTTTGTTAAGAATTTTGAATCGGATGCTATAAGGAAGCTTCAAATAACTAATACACATGCAGCAGTTTTAATGCTTACAGATGATGAAAATTATGATCTGTGCCAGGTAATTTATAAACATGTTGGGGTTAAGGAAATCATTGTCAGGTTACAAGATGCTTCCTTTATAAATAAATTCAGAAAACTCGGTGTGAAAATAGTTGAGCCAACAACTGCAGTTGTGGGTTTAATCGATCATTTTGTCAGGGCGCCATTAGGAACTTCAATATTATTCGGAATGGACAGCAATTACGATACTATTGACATTGAAGTTCGGGACAGGAAATTGCATGGAACATCTTTAAGAGACCTGAGGCTTCCTTCGGATGTATTGATACTTTCTGTTAACAGGAAAGGACAATCGCTGGTTTCACATGGTTATACTCGTTTGCGTCAGGGTGATATAGTAACATTATTTGGAGCGCCTGAAAGCCTTGAAAAAGTGCATTTGCGCTTTGAGATAAACTGAATCTAGTCTTTCGCCGTTGTTGGAGTTATCTCCAACAACTTGTTCTCCAAAATCTACTTGTTGGTGAAAACACCAACAAGGGCATGAAAAAAACACAATTGTTATTGAAAAACGGACAAATTAAAAATAAAAGCGAGAAATGAAAATAATTGGAATAGCGCTATTTATATTATTATTGAACTTGTTTTCAAATGTTTTTTCACAACAAGTTATAGATTTAGTTGACGCTTTTCAAGGATCTCTTGTTCAAATGGAAAGCAAGCCAGCGGACAAGCAAATAGATGGCAATCCTTATTTTAATGAAGACTGGAAAAAAGGGACTGTGAAGTTTTTAAATGGAGATGAATTCAAAGTAGAATCTTTTAAATATGATGTCAATTTAGAAAGGCTGTTATTCTTAAAGGAGGATGTTGTTTATTATATTCCAAACAAGGAGGATATAGAAAAATTTACAATTGGAACATCTAATTTTATTTATTCTAAATATGATAATATAAATAAACAGACTTTTTTTGAGGTTCTATCTGAGAGTAATGAAATTAAGCTATTAAAGCGGTATAAATGTGTATATGTTGAAGGTAAAAAAGGAGATGGAATTGCACCTGGAACAAATGATAAATATTGTATTAACAAATCATATTATATAAAAATTGCTAATGACCCGGCTATTAAATATAAACTCAAAAAAAATGAAGTTTTGCAATTAATGTCAGACAAAAAGGAATTGGTTGAAAAGTATATTAAGGAAAATAAGCTTAAATTCAAAAATGAAAATGATCTTATAAAGTTATTTGAATTTTATTTCACACTTAATAACCTGAGTTCGATATAAAATTATTATACAGATTTTCGAGGTTTTTCAGAGGCAACACAGATTTTTGCAGAACTAACGGGTTAATTCAAGAAAATATGGGGAAGCATATGGAAAACCTCGAAATGCCCAAAGGGAAACCAAATAGAGAGCAACCTTCTTAGAATAAAATGTTTTAAAATAACTCGTTATTCTTTCAAGTTTTATTCTCAAAATCCCACCCTCTCTTTGGTTTCTGTAAATTTAATTTTATATCGAACTCAGGTTAATAGTTAAATATTAAAAAAATGCTCTCAACTGAACACCGCCCGAATGCAGTGCTTCGTTATCCTCAAGTTTTCTTCCATTATATAACAGATTAAGCTGCAATGAATTAGCCAGTTGTTGTTGATATTGCAATGTCCAGGTTAAATTATTCCCGGGAAGAAAACCTTCCAGCATCTCATAAGCCAGTGGTGAATTTGTTTCTCCGTTAAAACTTAAATTCAGGTAATTAAACTGAAAATTCAAATTTCCTTTTGTTTTGAGATTATATTTTATTTCGGCTCCCAGGTTATTTTCAGTTGATTTCTCAATTCCTGTGTTATCTTTTTCCGAATACTTATAAGTAGATGAAATTCTCAGGTTCAATGTTGGTTGATAACTTACACCGAATTCATTTTTCAGTCCGTTCAAATTGTAGTTTTTAGTAGCATATGCTTCAGATTCATATTGCTTGTTATTCAATTCTACATTTTCGGTAATGCTTATTTTTCTGTTTAAATTCCATCTTATCCGAATGGTATTTATTAAGTTTTCCTGCAAGTTATAACCTGTTAATAATAGATCCTTTCGGGCATTTTTATGAACCATATAATCCAGACCAAAAACTGAACTTGCCCGGTTAAAGGAAATTGTATTTTTAAGTGAGTACCCCAGGCTTACTAATTGTTCATCGGTATTATTAATTTTAACCGGGTTTATATTTTTTAAAACTTCTTCTGATTTAGTCTTACTGTTAACACGGTACGCAAACTGGTCGGAAAACCTTGACAGGAATTTTTTTATCCCGGTTTGTTTATACCATGTTTTCCCTGGCCGTATATTAAAAACCTGGCTAAAATTTGTTGTATAAACCTTAACATAATTACCAGGTAACAGTACCCGCAGATAATTTGCAGTATCTTTATAAGAAGCTATCTCGAATTCCTCAATTTCCTGAATATTATTCTGATTATAATCGTTCCATATATATATTCCCAATCCTCTTTCAACTTCAACAAATGAGTATTCTTTAACTGATTCCAGCCCTGTCCCGATTTCATAAAAGGTTGAAGAATGAATAGAATTGTTTAAAAACCTTAAATTACTTTCTACGCGCCCTAACAATGTATTATCTGTTTTTTCATTAGAAACTGATGTATCCTGGATAGACAGTTTACGATAAGTAACTGATGTTTTTAAGGTTTTTTTCGGGTTTTTAAGTATTTCAAACCCAAAATTTAAATCTTCCCCCTTATTTGCTTTTATTAATTCATTCTGCATTAATAAAGGTAAAAGATCCTGCCTCGTTTTATAACTGATATAATAGTTTGATTTCAGCGAATCCGGATTCATTACATAAAATTCCCATTGATTAAATGCGAAACTGTTTATTTGTAAACTATCTGTTTGTTTATCATTCCAAATATTATTTTCTATTACGTTTTTTACTCCAACTTTAAACATTTTTATTTCTTTTGAGACTTCAGCTTTATGCCTGAAAAATTTTGTTTTATTTATACCGGTTGTCGTATTTAAGAAACTTGCGTTGTAGATAATTCTATTTTTCGATTTACTAAAATCAATATTGAAAGTATTTCTATACGCATTGTAATTATTTTGCTTATTTACCATGCTTATACTATAATTTGTTCTTAACAAATTTTTGAAATGATAATCGGCGGACAACGAAGCCAGTTGTTGATTGTGCGAGTTATTGCCAGAGATATTCCAGTCTCTTTCGAACTCAGGGTTTCGGAACCGTTCAACGGGATTAAAGTTTTTGTCGGTATATTCATAATGAACTCCAATGGCAAGTTTTGAGTTTTGAGCTTGTTCTGCCTTTTTTAATACATCAATTTTCAGTGCGTAGCCCAAATTATCATCACTATCGATACTTGAAAATGTATTAAGATCTGAATTTGAAATTGCCAGTTCATAATTTGTAGTAAATTGCCCGAATTGTGATTCTCCTCCAATTGATAATACTTGTTTCTTATTTGGTGCAATTAATAATATCACTGGCTCATGAGAACCATTTTTCAATCCGTTTTTATCCGGTGCAATCCATTCATATATTCTTCCGTTTATGTTAGTTGCAGTTGGAATATAATTTCCATTATTCTCCCCTACAAACGTAAATCCAAGTCTGTAAAATGCTAAATCAGGATTTGTTGAATATTCATAAACACTGTCAAAATAAACAGAATCGCCACTTTCATAATTAACTGTTGTATCTTTAAGCTGATAGTATATATAACTTTCATTATAAATGGAATCCTTATAAATGTTTGGATAAAATGCATTGTCTAAATCATCTCCTGTTTTGCTTAACAATAATTTCTGATCATCATTTAAATCAATATTCAGTGTTTGGTTTTTACTGTCCTGTTCATTAAAGAGATTTATGTAAAACCGGTTTTTTTCATTGTAAATTTCATTACTGTTAAAGATTATGAACCTGGTATAATTCTGCTCAGAGTATTCAAACTCAATAATTACACGCTTATCCTTTGTTATGGGCTGGTTTGGGGTAAAAGTAACTTCGGCAGTATTGTAATTTATCACGTAATCGTTTTCCTGTCCCCGGGTTAAAAGTTTCCCGTCAATATAGATTTTTTCCGAACCCGAAAGTATTATTATATAAGACTCATTTTCACAACCTTGTATTTTATAAGGGCCCTGGTTGCCTTCGCGTATATCAATGCTTTTTCTGCAATATTTTCCTTTTGAAAGAGCGCCGCTTATTGATGTTTTGAAACCATATTTAGCAGATTTTGAATCAAACTTAGTTCTGTAAATAGCTCCCTTAGCTTTTTTATTCAATTTAAGAAAATAACCTGTTGGGCTGGTTATTTCGAAATCTCCTGCTATTAAACTGGTTTTTTCATTATATAATTTTATGAAAACCTTATCAAATTCCTGTATTTGTTGTGAACTCCCATCCGGTTGAATTGGAATATTAGCATCAGAAATGGCTGCAGAAATATTGAGCTCATTATTTAACTTTCCTGAAAGCTGCAGGTTCAGGTTGGAGTTTAAAACAGCATCCTGTTGATTGCCAAAACTTATTCCACGTGAAATGCTACCGCTTTTGTTTAACCCATCACTCCAATAAATATTATCAGACTTTTCGGGTTTATAAAACAGATCACTAAGGTTTTGTGTTGAATGAAGCTTTATTATACTTGTATCTTTATGATAATATTCTTTTGAAAAGCTAATTGGGAAAACCCTGTAGTTTATATAAATTGTATCAACAGATTCGCTTAAACGTTTTGATAGAATAATGTAAGATTTTTGAAAATCAATTATATATAAACTATCCGAAAGAATTTCATGGCTTTTATTTTTAATGTACAACGATCCGGGAATAATACTTAATGTATCAAGACATACTGTATCCTGAAAGCCGGGAACAACGCGATTACGAATATTTGACAGTTGCTGCGAATTTAACTCTACTGTAAGTAATGTAATTAATATGAATATGAATAACTTCTTCAAATTAAATAATATTGAGACCTAAAAATAACGATTAAACAGAGAGATTATTAACTATTCATTTAAGATTTCAACTATTTCATTGAATTATTGCAACCTTTCACAATTAGAAATTTGAAATTCGACTGTATATACAGAACTATCTTCCAAATTTCATCCCGAAAACTTTCGGGACTAATTTTCAATTTCAGCGCCCTGCGAACGCTTACATAATATTTAGCCCACTTTATAACTTTT
>DAOVJU010000072.1 GCA_030632095.1 Chlorobiota bacterium | reverse complement strand
ATTCAACAAATTCAACCAAACCATAACCAATTTGCAAATGAAGTTGCATTTCTGTTGCAAACTTACCGGAAGTATTCTGAAAATGGTTGCCATTAAAAGTCCCTTCAGTAGCTAAAATTCCAATGTTTTTTGTTTTTGAATTAATTACTGCAGGCTTAACAGCAGGCTCCATGCCAACAAATGTGATAGAATATTTTGACCGTAATATATTTATTGCCGCAGATGTAGCCGTATTACACGCGACAACAATTATTTTACACTTTTTTGATAGAAGAAATTCAACATTTTTAATTGATAATTCAATAATTTCTTGATTAGTCTTATGCCCATAAGGATAATTTAAACTATCAGCCAGGTAAATTGTAGATTCACAAGGAAGCATATTCACTATTTCCTTCCAAACAGTTAATCCACCAACACCCGAATCAAATATACCAATTGGTTCATTCATTGCATATAATTAAAAAAAGCCATTCCAAAAATATCAGAATGGCTTCAAATATCAAAGTTTAATAAATTTACTCTAGTCCAAGTTTTGTTTTTACTAAATTAAAAAGATCGTCGCTTGAATCAGAAAAATAAATCAGCGCACCTGATCCGGAATCAATAACATATGTATACCCGTTTTCTTTTGCTACTTCCTCTATCGCTTTTTTTGCTTTATCAACTGCGGGTTGAAATAACTCCATCTCCTTTGTTTGATAATCTTGTTGGGCACTTACCTGAAAAGTTTGTATCCTTTGCTGGAGATCTTGTAATTCAGCTTCTTTTGTTTGCTTTATTAATGGTGTAAGTGAATCTGATTTCGTAAGATAATCCTGATATTTTCTTTCAAATTCATCTTGCATGGCTGCTAATGTATTTTCAATTTCTTTGGCATAAGCTCCCAAATTAGCTTGGACCTCAGCTTTTTCAGGCATAATTGATAACAACTTATTTGAATCAATATGTCCTAATTTCAGTTTTGTTTGAGCAAATGAAGTTCCAGATGCTAAAAAACAAACTACGAGTAATAATTTAGTTATTCTTTTCATTTTATTATTTATTATTTATAAAATTAGTCGCAAATATAGAAATTAATTTTTAAAACCAAGCCTGCTTAAAATCTCGTCACTTTTGTCATATTTAGGATCCGAGTAAAGCATATTTGCCCCAGAAGATGAATCGAAGATTACAGCAAAATTACCATCAGTAGCCATTTGCTTTATTGCATTAAAAACATCATCCTGAATTGGCTTAATTAATTCCTGTCTTTTTTTATAAAGATCTCCTTCAGTACCAAATCTTTTTTTCTGCAATTCCTTTACTTCTTTTTCTTTTGAAATTATTTCTTCTTCTTTCTTAATTTTTAAATCTTCTGTTAATAATACCTTTTCTGCCTGATAATCCTTATACATTTTGTCTATTTCAGCATATAATACTTCTATTTCTTTTTGCCATTCAACTGATATAGCATCTAATTGTTCCTGTGCTGATTCATAAGCTGGTATTTGTTTCAAAATATAATCTGTATCAACATAGGCAAACTTTTGAGCCATTAATAATGAAACAGTAAGAAACGCGATTGAGAATAAAATAATTTTTTTCATCCGTATATAATTTAATTTCAAAGGACTGATGGAACCCACATGGTGCAGAAAATGTACTTTTTAATACAATTCTGCATTATTTTCATCCGAACTTTGTGTTAAACTTGTTTAACATGTGGGTTTTATAATTATCTATTTTAATAAAACTTTAAAATTGTTGGCCTATAATAAATGCAAATTCACCTCTATGTCTTTCTAAAACTCCAACTTCATTATCAAATCCATATCCCCAGTCTACGCCTAGCATTCCAAACATTGGAAGAAATACTCTTATTCCAACTCCTGCAGATCTCTTAATATCAAAAGGATCAAAACTTTTATGTTCATACCAGGCATTTCCTCCTTCTAAAAAAACCAGCCCATAAATGGTTGCTGAAGGATTTAATGAAAAAGGATATCTTAATTCCAATGTAAATTTATCATAAATATTACCACCCACAACTCTCCCATTAACCACCGGTGTTAAAGAACCTTGATTAGTTGGGCCATTGCTATAACCTCTTAAAGCAATAGTTTCCCTTCCATAAAGGTTATATCCTGATAATCCGTCTCCACCCAAATTAAAGCCCTCAAAAGGTGACGGTCCTATATCTTTATTATATATGCCAAGAAATCCGAATTCGGCTTTTGTATTCAGCACCAATTTTCCTGCCAAAGTTGTGTACCAGGAAGATTTAAATGTCCATTTGTGATATTCTATCCATTTATATTTTTCTTTATCAGTCATATTCGTATAATCTTTATCTGTGAATAACTTATTTGAATAAGGCGGTGTTAATTGCAATGACAAAGAAAATAACGATCCTCTTCGTGGATAAATAGGTTGACTTACGGAATTTCTTGAAAATGTTGTCCTTAAACTTATATTATTTGATTTTCCATCAGAAAAGAGGAAATAACTTCCATAGTTCTTCAAATTATATTGTTGATAACTTAATTCGTGTGATAAAATAAAAAAGTCATCCGGCCATTTAAGCCTTCTTCCTAAACCCATAGCAATTCCTGAAACTTTCATTGATGAACCGGCATCTGATGAATAACCATAGGTGCCATAATTTCTTATTGAATGGTAAGCAGATATTGAAAATGAATTTGGCTTTTTCCCCCCTAACCATGGCTCAATGAAAGATACACTGTATGATTGATAATAGGTACCGTTTGTCTGTGCCCTTAAACTTAGTTTTTGTCCATCACCCGATGGTAATGGTCTCCATGCCTCCGCTTTAAAAATGTTTCTTATTGAGAAATTATTAAAAACTAATCCTAAAGTACCTACTACCATATTTGCCCCCCATCCTCCTGAAAGTTCAATTTGATCTGATGGTTTTTCTTCAACTGTATATTCAAGGTCAACTGTTCCATCAATAGGATTTGGTACTGGGTTTACATCAAGTCGTTCAGGATCAAAATATCCAAGCTGTGCCAATTCCCGATGAGAACGAATTATATCTGACCGGCTAAATAATTGACCAGGTTTTGTTCTTATTTCTCTCCTGATAACATGTTCATTTGTTTTAGTATTTCCTGAAATTGTAACTCTATTTATCCTTGCTTGCTTTCCTTCTATTATTCTCATTTCAATATCAATGGAGTCGTTTTCAATTTTTATCTCTACTGGTGTTACTGAGAAAAACAAATATCCATTGTCCAGGTATAACGAACTTACTGCATCTTCTTCAATAAAAAGCTTATTATCTAATACCGACTGATCAAAAATATCACCTTTTTCTATTCCTAAAACAGCGTCTAAGAACTCAGACGGGTATTTGGAATTTCCAACCCAGGCTATATTCCTAAAATAATATTTAGGGCCTTCTTCAATATTTAATTCAATATTAATGGTTTTATCATTATGAAAATATATTGAATCACTCACTATTTTTGCATCCCTATAACCTAATTCATTGTATTTCGCAATGATTTTATCCTTATCTTCTTCATATTTTGTTTCAATAAGTTTTGAAGGCTTAAAAATGTTGTACCACTTTTTTCTCTTGGTTTCCTTCATTGTCCTTCTAAGTTTGGCTTCCTTTAGTACACTATCACCATTAAATATTATTTCATTAATCTTAACCTTTTCATTTTTGAACACATTTATCCTTAACTCAACATTGTTAATTAATGCAGTATCTTCAATTTGCTGAATATTAACAACGGTTTTTAAAAAGCCTTTTTCGATATAGAATTTTTTTATTTTGTTTCTTGTGTTAATCAGAATATTATCAGTAACCTGGCTGCCTTTTAAAAGCCTAATTTCTTCCCTTATATCATCAGCTTCTGATTTCGACACGCCTGTAAATGAGAATTTTGATAACCTTGGCCGTTCTTTTAAATATATATCAATGAATATCCTATTTCCTATAATTTTTGTAGCTGTTATTTTAACATCAGCAAATAAACCTTGTTTCCATAACTTTTCAATTGCCTGAGTTATTTTCTCACCGGGTATAATAACAATATCTCCTACTTTTAAACCTGATAAATGAATAAGTACATTTTGATCAAGATATTTTATACCAGAAACTGTAATGCCACCAATCTCATACTCTTTAGGATTTGAATAATCTAAACCAGCTAACCTGGAATTAATACTACTTACTTGAGAAAAAATATTAAAATTCAGGAGAACTATATATATAACTATTAAAGTTTTGCGATACATTAACTTTGTATTTTAATAAGATATTAATTTATTTGTTCACTTATTTTGCCAAAACGCCTTTCTCTGCCTTGAAAATCATAAAGAGCCTGGTAAAAATCTTCTTTTCTGAAT
Source organism: Chlorobiota bacterium (assembly GCA_030632095.1). Lineage (GTDB taxonomy): Bacteria > Bacteroidota > Bacteroidia > Bacteroidales > B39-G9 > JAADFW01. The sequence continues at coordinate 6,149 of DAOVJU010000072.1, read as the reverse complement.
TCTGGCCAAAATTTACTTGTAAAATATAATTCAGTATATGCTATTTGCCATAAAAGAAAGTTGCTTACGCGGTATTCTCCACTTGTTCTTATTAACAGTTCAGGGTCAGGAATAGTGGCTGTGGTTAAATATGAAACAAACATATCTTCGTTAAAATTTTGCAAATCAATTTTTTTATTACTTATATCAATACCTATTTGTTTGATTGCATGAACAATTTCCCATCTGGAGCTATAACTTAACGCCAGTACTAAAGATAATCCACTATTATTTTTTGTTGTTTCAATTGCTTCATTTAATTCTTTTTGAACTTTTCTTGGTAAAGATTTTAAATCACCAATAGCTAATAAACGAACATTATTCTTTATTAGTGTGTCAGTTTCTTTATTCAATGATCCAACCAAAAGTGACATTAATGCATTTATTTCGGTTCGTGGCCTGTTCCAATTTTCTGTAGAAAAAGCATATAATGTTAAAAATGGGATTTGTAATTCTGCAGCAGCTTCAACTGTTTCCCTAACTGATTTCACGCCATTCTTATGTCCATAAATTCTGGTACTACCATGTTTTTTTGCCCACCTGCCATTTCCATCCATTATTATGGCTACATGCTTTGGTAATTTATCTTTATTCAATTTATCTTTCAGCGACATAATACTTAAGCTAATTTAATTGTCATATGCAGGACAATACATGTCTTTTGTGAAAATTTTATAACTACATAAAAAACCCAGAAATGAATACCAGTCTTTAGTATGATTGAAATTATAATCATTTGTCAGGTATCCATCTATGTTATCTGTAAATGTTTTTCTAAAGCTATATTCAATACCTAATCCTATTCTTTTATTCAGATTATATTTAAAACCTGCACCCAAAGGTATACCATAAGAAATACTTGATCGTTCTCCAAATAAATAAAACCCGCTAAATCCAGTAAAAATATAAGGACTGAACCTGTCTTTTTCAATTAAAGTGGTTAAATATGGCCAAAAATTATGTTCAATCTGGACACTAATATCAATTATTTTTATATCAAACTTTTCATTTCGTTCTAACTGGAACTCGTTTTCCGGAAAATCTGAGTCGGAGCCTCTGAGACCAAAATATGTGGCACTTCCTTTTAAAGAATATCGTTTATGAAAGTTATATCTATAAAACCCTGAATAGATAATACCCGGTTTATAAAAATGTTTTGATGGATTTATATCGCCCATATAGTAACTTATTCCACTCATAACACCAATATCTGCATTCAATTGTGCTTTATTTACAAAAGGTGCAAATATAGGAAAAAGTATTAGCAGAAAAATCTTTGCTTTAAAGGAATATTTTAATCTTCTATCTGAATCTGAGTCGCGGTAATCCACTTCTTCCTGATTTTAACTTATAATTAAGTGTGAATAATAGAAATTGATATGTATCGGGCCAAGATTTATTTGTTTCAACATTTATTTTTTCTACTTCATCTAAATAATCGGTTATTGTCATTCGATAACCAGCTTCTATACCAAATCGAATAACTTTATTTAACCTAAACCTTACACCGATTCCAAATGGTAAAACGGGAGTAGTGTGATTATATTTTTCAGGCCTGTCAAAAGTATCTGCAAAATTGCCAATTCCACTATATCGTTCATTAACTTGTGTTTTTGAAAAATACAAAGATTCACCTATTCCGATAAAAAAATAAATTGGTATATTAATATTTTTATACCATTTATATGAACGTAAACGATATACATTACGTTTAGCTTTTTCTTCAAGCAGGTAATATTCACATTGCCCTGATAATTCAATTATAAATGTGCTGGTTATTCTATTAGTACCTCTGTAATCACCATATATATCAGCAGCAGCTAAATTTGCCAATGCAAAATTTAATTTAATGCCAACTCTGTTATTCATCATATATCTTCCACCAAAGTAAATAACAGGTCTAAAGGTTTGTGGAGTAAGCCAAAAATTCCCTTTAATATATCCTGACAATTCAGGATTAGGGCTTCCAACTTCGGACATTAAATTTGAAGCACCCAGGCCGTAGATGCCCTCATAATAACTTTTTTTCCAGTATTGTGCATATACATATGATTGAAAAAAAAATAAAAAGAAAATAAAGAGTACTGTTATTCTCTGATATCTAGACATTAATAAATTCTCAACATGTTCTTTTCTAACAAATAATAAACGATAAAATTATTAAAATGTTACAAATATTCGATAAATTCTAAAATTTAGGTAATCCGCTTCTTCCAGTATTTAATTTATATGTTAATGTAATCAGGGTAAACATATAAGCATCATTATCCCTTGGATTTCCTCTTTGTTGATTTGGCGCTGTTTGTCCGGATAAAGCCGGATCTCCCATATTTGGATCTGCTAATTCTGCAGCAATATCACCTCTTGCTAATCGTAACAAATCATTGTCGTAGTATGTTGTACTTACATCATCAATATAATCAGTAAAAGTATATCTCATTCCATATTCAAGCCCTATACTAATTTTTCTGTTAATTCCATATTTAAAACCTATACCAAATGGAATAGCAGCAGACACCCTGCTGTACATAGGCCTTGTTGAAACTAATCCCTGGCCTTCGGTCCCAAGTGGTTGCAAGGCATGCCAATTACCTGTAGAATCCTGCCCTTTGGGATTAAAATAAAAACCAGCAATACCAGCAAAAACATAAGTATTTACCCTTAATAGTTGCTGTAAACCCTTTGTTTTCCTTAAATTGTAACGATGACCAACTTTTTCTTTTATTAAAGAGTATTCCAATTGTGCTCCAAATTCTATAATTGGAGAATAAAAACTCAAATTCCTGTTTTTTCTGAATATATTTTCTGTTGTTGCATCATTACCTTGCACCCATCCATAAGATATTTGTATTTTCGTTGATAAAGGTTCCAAAATCTTGTATCGAAAACCTGCATGCAATAATGGCCTGGAAGTAGATATTTCAAAATCACTAAAAAAGTTTGCTCCAGCTTCATCTGATCCACCAAGCTCACCAAGAAAGTTGGTAGTTCCGATCCCCAGAACTATTTCATATCTTGTTCTTTTCCATCGCGATGAACGTTGAGAAAAACTAAATATTGGTATTAATAAAAAAGACAATAAAAGCAAAATAAAAATCCTTTTCATTTTCTTCAGGCGTTTTCTAATTTAAATTACTACTTATCTGGTAAAAATATAAATTAAAACTTAATCGGTCAAAAAAAGCAATATGATTTTTTCATTTATAAACTTCTAATAAACAAATAATTGATGAATGTATCAATTTCTTTTATCAACACCCCACATTAATTTATTACGTAATGTTCTATAAAAATCATGATTATCTAATTTTAGTAATTTGATTGTGAAATCCGCTTTTTTTATAAAGATTTCCGTTTCAGAACCAAAAACCGCTGAACGATAATCAACAGCTGCGAGATAATTTTGACTTCTCCCCTGTACTCTTAAAGTAATTTCGTTTGAATCTGCAACAACAATTGGCCTTACGGTTAAATTATGTGGTGCTAAAGGAGTAATTATAAAATTCTGGGAGTTAGGCGCAACAATCGGGCCACCAACACTTAAACTATATGCAGTTGAACCCGTTGGAGTTGATACAATGATACCATCGGCCCAATATGAATTGATTAAGTTATTGTTTAAATATGCATGAATGGTAATCATAGAGGATGTATCTTTTTTTTGAATAGTAACCTCATTTAAAGCAAAATTTAAATCGCCAAAAAGATTATTTTTTGTATTAACTTCAATTAAAGATCTGGTTTCATAAGTAAAGTTACTATTGTATATTGCTTGCAAACAAGCAGGAATTTCATCCTGGGCAATATCAGCTAAAAATCCTAATCTTCCACTATTAATTCCAACCAATGGAATGTCCTTTCTTCTAACATAAGAGATCGACTCTAAAAATGTCCCATCCCCTCCTATGCTGAACATAAAATTTATATCACCGGTTATCTGCTTATATTCTGAAAACGTTGAATCTACTTCAGGTGTATAGTTATATTTTTGTTTAATAAAATTGTAAAACTCACCAAACATCAAAAGCTGTGCGTTATTAGTTTTTAATTCTTTTAGCAAGGCTTTAATGCTAGGTAAAAAATTTTCATTAAAACTCTTACCATAGATTGCTATTTTCATTATACTTAAATTTTATTCCTTTAAATATTCAAATAACGCATAAACAGGTCGAACCGGGATTTATAAAAACTATCGAGTTCTTCGTCATCCAGATATGATGCTTTTATTGTATAATTATACCTGTTGAATGTTTGAATAATGGAAGTTATATCAGTTCTGTTTACCTTAATTGTCAGTTCCATTTTAACCGATTCAGGTGGTGATGTGATATAGGAGCTCAAAATTTTAGCATCGTTACTTTCTATTATATTTGCTATTTCAGTTAATGAATAATCATTTTCATTTAGTTCTAATATTATAATGCCCCCTGGATTTTGAACTGCTGTTAAATGGGCAAAATTTTGTAAAAGATCATGAAGGGTAATAATACCTAAATATTTATCATCATTATCTAGAACAGGAACCACTGTTAACTTAAATTTTGAAATTAAACTTATGACTTCATATATATGCTGATCGTATCTAACAGAAGGGCTAGTTAACGAAAGTTTATGATTTCCTATTGGTTCTTCTGCCACATTTAAATCATATATATCAGCATCAGATACCAGTCCGAGTAGCTCTTTATTATTCACAATTGGCAGATGCGACACTTTAAAAACTTCCATCCAATTCAAAGCAGTTAAACCAGAATCGGAAGTTCTTAACGCGGGAACAATATCTGATATTAAATCTTTTGCCAACATTGAATAATATACTTAATTTTATCGTATTGTATTTTTATTAACGAGATAAATTTAAAAATAATATGACCCGTTTAAGTGTAAATATAAATAAAATTGCAACGCTAAGAAATGCACGTGGAGGAAATATACCAGATGTTGTTAAAACAGCAATTGATTGTGAACGTTTTGGAGCACAAGGAATAACTGTTCATCCCAGGCCAGATGAACGACACATAAGAATCCAGGATGTAAAAGATATAAAGCCAATCGTTACAACTGAATTTAATATAGAAGGTTATCCATCGGATAAATTTATAAAACTGGTTTTAGAAATTAAGCCTACACAAGTAACTCTTGTTCCTGACCCTCCTGATGCATTAACTTCTAACGCCGGCTGGAATACGGTGAAACACAAAGATATCCTTAAAGATATTATATCAGGCTTTCATGAAAAAGGTATTAGAACTTCAATTTTTATTGATACAGTTCCGGAAAATATAGTTAATGCGGTTGAAACAAATACTGATCGTGTTGAACTTTATACAGAACCTTATGCTGCTAACTATCACAATGATCGTGAAAAAGCTATAAACCCTTTTATCGAAGCAGCTAAACTGGCCAATGAAGTAAATTTAGGTTTAAATGCAGGGCATGATTTGAATCTTGATAATTTAAGGTATTTTAAAGAAAATATACCTGGTTTACTTGAAGTATCAATAGGACATGCTCTAATTACTGATGCAATTTATTTTGGGTTAGAAAATACCATTCAAATGTATTTAAGATTGTTGGAATAATTTGTTGTATTGCAAATAATGAAATTATTTTACCGTAAATATGGCGATGGGCCACCATTAATAATTGTACATGGATTATATGGAGCTTCTGATAATTGGGTTACAATTGCTAAAGAACTGGCAAAATATTTTGAAGTATATATTATTGATCAACGGAACCATGGACGATCACCACATTCTGATAACCATAATTATGACCTTATGAAAAAAGATCTCCTGGAATTTATGGAGGATCGTTACATTGAAAAAGCAGTACTTTTAGGTCATTCAATGGGAGGCAAAGCAGTAATGTATTTTGCTATAGAAAATCCTGAAATGGTAAGTAGTTTAATAGTTATTGACATAGCACCTAAATCTTACAATAATTTCGAAAAAAGCCATAACAGCACAATTAATCATAATCAAATTGTAAATGCTATGCTTTCAGTTGATTTCAGTAAAATTAAAACAAGGGAAGATGCTGGAAATAAATTAGGCGAGAAAATTAAATCAAATAGGGTGAGAAAATTTTTATTAAAAAATCTTCAT
>DAOVJU010000359.1 GCA_030632095.1 Chlorobiota bacterium | reverse complement strand
GTTTAATCCATTATTAGTTCCAATCCAGAAAATCCCATTCTCCTCTTCATATATTGAAAAAACAATATTATTCGAAATGCTGTTACTATCATCAGGATTGAATGTATAGTGTATAAATCGTTCGTTTTCAATGTCCATTTTGTTTAATCCACCTCCATATGTCCCAATCCATAAATTATCTTTAATATCCTGATGTATAACTGAATATATAAAGTTCTGAGACAAGGAATTTTGATCTTCATCATTATGTAAATAACTTCTAAATAAGCCAGTTTCAGGATTGAATTTATTTAAACCATCCCTGGTTCCTATCCATAAAAGACCTTCATTATCTTCAAAAATAACCCGAACTGAATTATTGGAAATAGAATTCTGATTGCCTGGTTTATTTTTAAAATGTATAAAGTTTCCGGTTTTATTGTCAAATTTATTTAACCCGCCCCCATCTGTTCCAATCCAGATATTCCCTTTACTATCCTGAAAAATTTCACGTACAGAATGATGTGAAATTGAATAAGGATCAGAAGTTTTAAAATCGTAATATTTAAATGTGTTATTAGCTGGATCATAATAATTAAGGCCTTTATCATTAGTACCTATCCAAACTGCTCCGATTTTATCTTCAAAAACAGACCATATAAAATTACTTGATAAGCTGTTCTCATCCAGGGGGTTATGTTTAATACATTCAAATTTATGCGATTGCGGATCGTAAATACTAATTCCTGCACCAAAAGTACCAAACCAAATTACCCCTGATCGATCTTCATATATACAATTAATTGAATTTTCAGAAAGGCTTTGTGGATCAGCTGCTTTATGTACATAATTATTAATGACATCGGTATGTGGATCAATTTTATAAATACCATTTCCATAAGTACCATACCACAAATATCCCTTACTATCTTCAATTAGTTTTTTAGAAGTGTTTATTGCCAGGCTATTGGAAACATCAACCGATTTAATCCTTAACTTAAACTCTTTTCTTTCAGGATTAAATGTAAACAAACCATAATTTGTTACTATCCAAAGCCTGCCTTTTTTATCAGGGTAAATCTTTTCAATATTTTGATTTGAAAATTGCTCCCCCTTTAGTTTAAAATGAACTGATTCTTTACTAAACGGTGAATATTTTATTATTCCAGTATTCGAAGCAATCCAAACATCATTTTTCATTAAAGAAATGGAATAAATTTCAACTTGTCTGTTATTGAATTGTTTTACAGGTATTTTTATAAATGCTTCTTTTTTATGATTATACAGACATAATCCTTTGTTTGTACCAATCCAAAGATTGGCATTTATATCCAGTTTCATAACATTTACCCTGGCATTTAAAACTGCCTGATAATCGTTATCAAAATTAATCCTTTCCATTTCATAAGTTTCAAGATTGATTTTGTTCAACCCCCTGGATGTTCCTATCCATAAATTATTGTTTTTATCCTGGATTATTGTTGTAATAGTATCACTTGCCAAACTATTCATTTCATCTTCAGAATGAAAATATTGTATAAATTTTTCCTTACAATGATTGAACCTGGTTAGGCCATTTTTTGATCCAAACCATAAGTTACCAGCATTATCTTCATAAATCAACTCAATCCATTTACCTGTAATGCTATTATTATTAAAAGGATCGGAATTGTATATAATAAAGGTTTTTCCATCATATTTATTCAATCCATCTTCAGTACCAAACCACATGAAACCTTGTTTATCCTGGAATATACAGTAAACAGAACTTAGAGAAAGGCCATCATTTATTGTAATCCTTTTAAAACGAATTTGTACATCTTGTGATAATCCATTATAAAAAGAAATTAACAAAAGACTTATAAAACAAATTTTTATTGCAGCGAATCTTCTTATACTCAGCATCTTATTACATTTTATACACTTATGTACCAAACTAAAAGTTAGTATATTTTAAGCAAATAGAAAAATTATTTTGAGAATAAGCATTAAAAAGAAAATTACTACTTTTGTATATCAAGACATTGAACTGATGAAATTTAAAGCCTTTAATACATGTTTTATACCTGTCTTTTCAATTTAATAATAATTAGCATAATTAATCCTTCATTTATTTATTTACCAATAATATTTTTACTATTACTATACATTGCTTATCTGCGTTATCAATTAAGCAAGAACAGGGCAGATTATGCCTCATTTCTGAAACGGGTTTTACACGTAGAAAAGCTCGGATCGAAAGAAGAGATTAAAAAGCTTTTCAAAAAGTTGGCGCTCTTTGATTTTAACTTCTTAATACCAAAAGATAAAATTCTTGACGATGATATTTTGGATTATATATTCGAAAATGAAGATAATACAGTTCTTTTTATACATTACACAAAAGACCTTGAAATAACAGAATGCATTTTAAGAGACGGTTTTAAATTCAAAAACTCTTTTTACAAAACTGCTGAAAATATATACAAGGATAAAATTGATTTTATATACAAACATTCACGACATAAGCAATTTGGTAAATATGCCGTAGTAATTTCAATTTCCAAACAATTATATGATCATTATTCAAAGAAATTAAATAATATACCAAATACAGAATTATTAATTGAGAATATATTAACCGAAACATCACCAGTTATGGATGAAAATGAAGATATAATATATACTTTACCTTCTCAATTTATTAAGGGTTATATCAATTATGAAAATGGTGAAATTATCAGAAATCCTGTTTTTGACTATAATTATGATTCAAAGATATTTAATGAGAATATAGATAAGTTACAAAAGTAGATAAACTAATTAGGTAGTTTTTCCCATCAGGCACAACCTTTGTCAGACATATGCATCTTATTGGTAAATAATTAAATTGAAATTCTTGATGAAATTAAAAATATTCCTTTTATTATTATTTACTGCCTTTATGTTTAATAGCTGCGAGAAGGAAGAATCTAGTCAGTTAAATGCAGAAATAATTGGATTCAATTCCTATAAATGCGGATGTTGCTGGGGATGGATAATTAAACTTGAAAATGAAATAATAAAAGCTGATAAGCTGCCTGATGTCGAAAAAATTGGATATGAAATCAGTACACCAATACCTGTAATTTTAGAATTGGGAGAATGCAAAAGAGAATGCCCAGGTTATGATTATTATGATATAATAAGTTTAAAAAGAATTAATTAATAAAAATTATATTTTATACTAAACATCATAAATCTCCCAGGTGATAAACGCCATTTACGATCAATATACTCGACATTAAAAATGTTTTGTACCTCAAATGCAGTTGTAAAGTGTTTTTGAAAAATTTTATAAACCTTAATATTCACTAATGAATAATCATCAATAAGAATAGTATTTTCATCATCAGCCCACTGCTCATCAATATAATTAATGGAAAAATAAGTATTGAAATATCTATTTTGAAAAGTTAATCCTGCATAAAATAAATGTGGTGAAACTTCCATAAGGTATTTCCCTGAAAGATTGTTTGATGCCGAATCGGGTAATTCAAATTCCTTTATTTTTGAATGATTGTAAGAATAACTAACATTTAATTTAATATTTTCATTTATCAGGTATTTGAGCGTTAATTCTGCACCTTTAATCTCAACCTTAGAAATATTTTGACGTTTTAAAACTGGTTTTAACTGGTCACCTCCTGTATCAATTGAATCTCCTGTACCAACAAAATACTGAAAATCAGATCCTAATGAATAATATACCGATGGTTCAATTGAAATTTTATTAACAAGTTTAAAGTTGGCGCCAAGATCAGTTGTAATGATTTTTTCAGGTTCTAATTCAGGGTTTGCCAGCTTAAATCCCTTTCTTATTTTTCCTGATTTGCATAAATCATCTAATTTCGGTGGCATCATTCCACTGGAAACTGTAAAATATGAACTTATTCTTTCACTAAAAAGGTATTTCAAAGCCAGTTTGGGATTAAATGAATACCATGAATTATCATTAAAGTTTTCTTCAAAGCTTTCAATAAAACCAGTATTTTTCGATGGATCAGTAACTTTTAACCAGCCATTATAGAATCTTGCATAATCGAAACGTAATCCTGTTGAAATCTTTAATTTATTATTCAATAATTCTTGTTCATCCTGAATAAAAAACGCGTAAAAACTAAGATTGCCCTGATAATCCAGTATATCAGTTGCTGTTTTGTAAGTGGTAACAGATTTTACATCTCCCATTTTAAAATCCAACCCCCAGCTAAGGTGGTTATAACCCCATAACTTTTTTGTAAAATTCATCCATAATCCATTATCATGCTTCTTTGAGCTACTTTCACTTAACTTATATTCGCCATAGTTATTTATATTTTCACTTTGTTGAAAATAATCTTCAATTTGAAAAAATCCCAGGATACTATAACTAACACTTTTGTATTTATTAATATATTTCAGATTCAGATAATCGTTGTTCAGGGAATAATAACTACCATCTTTTTCATAAACTTTCGTCCCTCCTCCCCGCTTATCCTGAAAAT
>DAOVJU010000264.1 GCA_030632095.1 Chlorobiota bacterium | reverse complement strand
TTTGTTTAATATCTTTTTCGTCAGATGACATATTTTGCTCTCAATATTTTACTTTTGAAATTTGTTTTGCTCTATAGAAACTACTGATACAAGAATGATATTCGCCACTTGATCCTAATGCTATATACAAAAAGTAAAGATATTCTTTAATACTTCGTCTTGAGTAACCTTCTGCAATATTTCTACTTATACTATGAGAACTATCAATACAATATGATACTGTTTTCTTTAATTCAAATGGAAAATTAATTAATATTTTACAGGTAAGGATATAAAGATCAACTGCATTATTCCAAACTCGTAATTGCTTAAATCCCCTATTTATGTTTTTTCTTTCCATATTTCATTATTCCAACATTCCATTATTCCATTATTCCATTAACTTATCCGACAATTGTCAGATCCCATATTCCTCACCAATGCATTTCTCTGATAAACCATAAGTGTAACCTACTTAGGCTACCTCTTCTTCAATTCTTAAGTTATTGATAATGAATTCCTGCCTGTCGGGCGTATTTTTTCCCATATAAAATTCAAGTAGCCTGGAAATAACATCACCTTTCTTTTGAATAACAGGTTCAAGACGAATATCTTTTCCAATAAAATGTTTGAATTCATCCGGTGATATTTCACCTAGTCCTTTAAACCTGGTAATTTCAGGATTTGCCCCTAACTCATTTATTGCTTTTACTTTTTCATCATCCGAATAGCAATAAATGGCCTTTTTCTTATTTCTAACCCTAAAAAGAGGTGTTTGCAATATATACAAGTGCTTTTTCCTGATTAGGTCAGGGAAAAATTGCAAAAAGAAAGTGATTAATAATAAGCGGATATGCATCCCATCAACATCAGCATCTGTAGCAATAATAACATTATTATAACGTAAATTCTCTATATCTTCTTCAATATTTAAAGCTGCCTGTAATAAATTAAATTCTTCGTTTTCGTAAACAATTTTTTTTGTTAAGCCATAAGTATTTAATGGTTTACCTTTTAAACTGAAAACAGCTTGTGTGCCTACATCCCTTGATTTAGTAATTGATCCGCTAGCTGAATCACCCTCTGTAATAAAAATAGATGTTTCTAACCTTCGGTTGTCTTTTGAATTATAATGAATTCTGCAATCTCTAAGCTTTTTGTTATGCAGGTTTGCTTTTTTAGCCCTTTCTTTTGCTAATTTCTTAATTCCGGAAATGGCTTTACGTTCCTTTTCGGAATCCATTATTTTTTTTAAAAGGATTTCTGCTATTTCGGGATTTTTATGCAGAAAATTATCCAATCCGGTTTTAATATTCTCTATAATATGATTTTTTACCGATGGCCCATTGGGGCCTATATCCTTTGAACCCAGCTTGGTTTTAGTTTGCGATTCAAACACCGGTTCTTCAACTTTAATGCTAATTGCAGCAATTATAGAGGCTCTGATATCAGATGGTTCAAAATCTTTATTATAAAATTCACGTATAGTTTTAACCAATCCTTCACGAAATGCTATAAGATGAGTTCCTCCTTGTGTTGTGTGCTGGCCATTAACAAATGAGTAATATTCTTCACCGTACTGGTTGCCATGTGTCAATACCATCTCAAAATCTTCTGCTTTCAAATGAATTATAGGATATAATCCGGATGTACTCATATTTTCATTCAGTAAATCGAGCAATCCATTTCTGGAATAAAAGCGTTGTCCGTTAAAAAGTATGGATAGGCCTACGTTAAGATAAGTATAATTACGTAAAAGCGTTTCAACATATTCTGAACGAAAATGGTAATTTCCAAACATAATATTGTCAGGTATGAATGAAATTAATGTACCATTTTCGTCTTCAATTTTTTGAATTTCGTAATCGTTAGTAATATTTCCCCCTGCAAATTCTACCAGTTTAGCACTTTTTTCGCGAACTGACTGAATTATAAATTTTGAGGATAATGCATTTACTGCTTTAATCCCTACACCATTTAATCCAACTGTTTTTTTGAACACCTTGGAATCGTATTTAGCGCCTGTGTTCATTTTAGACGCTACATCTACTACTTTACCTAATGGTATTCCTCTACCATAATCTCTTACTTTAACCGTTTTATCGGTTATGCTAACTTCAATGGCCTTACCAAAACCCATCATAAACTCGTCAATAGAGTTATCAATTACTTCTTTTAACAAAACATAAATACCATCATCCCCGGAAGATCCATCACCAAGTTTTCCGATGTACATACCAGGACGTTTTCGGATGTGTTCTTTCCAATCTAAAGTACGAATACTATCTTCTGAATATGTAGCAGTCATTTTCCCTAAATTTTGTGCAAATATAATGAAAAGCGAGGATTTGTAAGGGTTTCAGGGAATATGTTATTAACAAAGAAATTAACAATTTTTAATAAGATTTATGATTTTTAATTATAGATTTTAGGTTTTAAATATAACAGAATATAAATCTCTTCCATGAATAAATTGTCAATCTCTTAGACTAACTACCTGATTATTAATACATTTCCAGTCCAATTAATCAAAAAACAAAAATCATCAACCCAAAATTTACACTATTCCCATTTTGTTCATTAAATATGAGGCATTCAGGTTTTTCGTGATACCATGATATAATTTATAATCAAAATCCAGTTCCTTTTCATTGATTTTTACTTCAAAACAAAGGTTGTTAATATTTTCAGGAAATTTAGTTTCCAATTCTCCAAGTGATAAATCATGTGTTGCAATGATGCCGTTTGAGTCATACTTCATTAGTTTTTTCATAAATGCTTTTGAGCCCTTTTCCTTATCTTTTGAATTGGTTCCTTTTAATATTTCATCCAGAATAAGGAATAACTTTTCACCATTATTAACTTTTTCGAAAATTGTTTTTAATCGTTCAAGTTCAGCAAAAAAATAGGATCTATGGCGTTGAAGTGAATCGTCGGTTCGCATGCTTGAAAAAACTTTTATTGGTGTAAAAACAAATTTCAGTGCACAAACCGGTGCCCCACACATTGCCAAAACTAAATTAACTCCAATGGTTCTTAGGAAAGTACTTTTACCGGCCATATTTGCTCCCGTAATAATAGAAAATTTAGGAGAATCAATCATTGAAAAATTGTTACAAACTCTTTCTTTTTCATGAATTAAAGGATGGCCCAGGTTTTCTGAACTAAAAATGAATTTACTTGTTTTTATTTCAGGAATAGTAAAAGCAGGGTGATTGTATTTAAAATTTGAAAGTGATTGTAATGCGTCAATTTCAGCTAAAATATCAAACCAGGAAGTAATGTTTTCTTTGTTTTTCTGCTTCCAGTTTTCAAGCTTTATAATACATTGCAAATCCCAAAGTAAGATCCAGTTTAACAAAAAACCCAATAAAAAATTTAAACGTGAGTCTAAAGTTCCTACCAGGGATGCCAGTTTTTTTATCTCAATACTTGATCTTTGGCCGTTTTTTAATATTTCAACCTTAGTTTTAATAAGCTCTGCATTCCATTGTTGGCTTTCAATGTGATTAAGTAGTTGTGCGTATTTATCCAGAATTTTGGAATATTTAGAAATTTGAGCATGATACAGGTTTATTCGTTTGAAGAAAAAGGTGTAAAACGATAATTGATAAAATATGGTTGTTACTATAAATGCATTTGATATGAGTTTTAATGAGACCAATGCAAGTAATAGTATAGTAATAAATGATAAAAATGATACCAGGAAGAACATATTTTGTTTGTTCCTGAAAAAAGATGGTGAGTTTAGCCACTCATCAAGTTTATCTAATTCGGAATTATATTTATCGGACATATTCCCATAAGCAATAAATTTTTGCCTCCATTCCAATTTTCCTGCTAAATCAGTTATAGCTTCCTGATTTTTTTTAATTACTGAATGATCAAGAATTGGGTTGAATAATTTTTGTGCAAGTTTTTTTACTCCAATCAAAATAGCGGATCGGTTTAGAAACTGGAATAAAGAACCTTCACCAAAGATGTCAAGATCGAATGTAAAGTCGTGATCTTTATTTATAAATTCTTTTCCATCATTAAAATGTGAATAATTACCGTTTATTGCTTCTAATTCATTTTTGTTAATTGAAGCAAGTTTTTTAGCAAATTCAAACTGGTTTGCCTTATTAATATATATCCTTACAAGGAACAAAAAGATTGACAGAAAAATAAATGCTGACAAAGTCGATAAAATCCATGAATTGTCGAACAGTATATAGAATGTAACAAAAATGGCTAAAAAGCTTAGGGATCTTAAAAGTGATATTTGTTTAAGTCTTTTTTTTATAATATTTGATTGTTCAGTATACTTATTTAAGTATTCCTGATAAACAGATTTGATATTATTCATCAATTTTATTGTCTTGATATCTTATTAATAATATTTTGGTTATTAGTTTTTTTACTCACAATATTGTTTGTTTTTATGGTGTTTCCCGAAAAAAAATCGGGACAGGCTGTGAAATCGCTTTACTCCTTCTCCGTAGTATAACTACGAAGGGATAGTTATCGGAATAGTTATTCAGTTTATTTGTTCTTTTATTTACCCTGATTAAGTTTTTCAAATAAAGAAAGCAGATATAAGCACTTGTACTTTTTAAAAGTATTGTATGAAATTCAATTTCTTTAGTCTGGTCAAAATTAATTAAAAATCAATTGTAATGCAATTCTCGTTACGGGTGCTCTTTGTATTGTCCTAAAAATGGTTGACAGTTTTTGGTTAATAAATCTACTTTAAATATAACTTGAATTTTCATCAAATGCCATGGCTTTTGATGAAAATTTTCGAGACCAAGTTTTTAATTTATAATTTGCTTTTAAAGCTAATATAATTTACTAAACCCTCACATAACTACCTCTACGGCAATGAAATATACCCGATGTTAGAGCCTGTAAAATTTTATTCAATCACTAGTTTTTCTGTTTTGATAAAACCATTACTTTGTATTTTTAATATGTACAATCCTTTTGAAATGTCATGCAATTCAATATTATAATCTGTATTTGATGAATTATAGTATCGGCTATGAATTATTTGCCCATTAAGATTTACTAATTCTATTTTAAAACTTTTATTAAGTAAGTTTTCACTGTAAAAATTTATATTTCCAGAACTTGGATTTGGATATAACTTAAAGATTTCAGTTTCAGAAACTTCTTCAATCCCTACAAATAAAGACCAGTAATATAGAAATTTCCTATATCCAACCCATTCATTATGTTCTGCATCCCAATAAAACTGAATATTCTCGGTCAAATTTCCATTTATATCATAGGAAAATAAATCTTTCAAATCACCAATCCAAACATTTAGTTCTGAATCCCAATCATACCATACTTTCTCTATCAGATTACTATTTTCATCAAATGAAAATACCTGTTTCAACCTCTCAATCCAAACATTGAGCTCTAAATCCCAATTATACTGAATATCCTCAATCAAATTTCCACTTGAATCATAGGATAATACAACTTTACTTGTTCCAATCCAATCATTGAGTTCTGTATTCCAATCATACTGAATATACTCAATCAAATTTCCACTTGAATCATAGGATAATACAACTTTACTTGTTCCAATCCAATCATTGAGTTCTGTATTCCAATCATACTGAATATACTCAATCAAAT
>DAOVJU010000424.1 GCA_030632095.1 Chlorobiota bacterium | reverse complement strand
CCCGCTTATAACGATTGTTTGCAGGAACCATTGATGGAAACATTGGAAGTACAACAGAAATAACAGAACCGGCAATAATTAACTCATTTGGAACATCAATCATTGTTAATCCAAACATTACCGCACCAGCCAAATATGGACCTAACTTTGTAAATGCATGGTAATAATTACTCCCTTTGATATCAATCCTGGTCATGAAATCATTTTGACAAGCCAGGTAAATTTGCAAAGTAGCTACAATATTAAAATTATTTTTATCAAAGAGCCCTGAAACATAAAAACTGTTTCCATAATAAGGAAAAACCAGGATATCAGCATTCAATTCTTCAGCCAGTTCTGCATATTTATCCCGGGATGCTTTTGTATCATCCAACGGAAGTCCGGAACTCTCAAACATGGATTTTGAAGTTGCATAATCAATAACCCTAAAACCTTCTCTTTGAAACCTTTTCCGAATTACATCCCAGTTATTTCTCACCCAATATTCTTCATCCTGCAAGTTCAAAGGCAAGCGGTTAGGTAAGATCGCGACTGTTTGAATACTTACATCATCAACATTTATACTTCTCTCACTAAACATCCGGCCCTTCCCTGTTGTGCCACAACTTGAAATTATAATTCCAAAAGCTATTGGAATTAGCAACACAGATATAACTTTTAGTATTTTCATACGATAAAAATCAGGTAAACAATTAAAGATCATTGTCTTATTTCATATGAACCCCTAAGAGTTCTACGAAATTAAACTTACCATAAAATTATATTATGAACGTTTTATTATTTAATTACTATTTTCTCTTATCTATTTCCTTTTTAATTTCTGCAGCTTTGGTATAATCAGCATTTTCCACGGCTGTTTTTTTCATGTTTTCAAGCTCTTGCAATGAATATTTGTCATATTTACCCATAACCTTAGTAGCTGGTTTTGCAGCCCTTGTTACCTTATATTTCATGAAAAATTGATTAAGCCCTTTATTTATCGCTTTTTTAAACGCTTTTTTCCAGCGTGTATTTGCCGGTACAAAGGATGGAAATATTAAAGGTATTGAAATTAAAGATGGAATTGACGCAAGCTCATATGCTCCTGCTATACCTAAAATCATAGATGCAACTCCAGTTACTAAAGGAGCGATCTTTGTGAAAGCATAATAATAATTCTTGCCATCAAAGTCAATTCGTGTCATGAAATCATTTTGACTTGCCAGGTAAATTTGAAAAGTAGCCACAATATTATAATTATTCTGATCAAAAAGTCCCGTAACAGAATAGCTGTTTCCATAATATGGAAAAATCAGTATATCCGCATTCATTTCTTCAGCCAGTTCAGCATATTTGTCTCTTGAAGACTTTGTATCATCCAACGGAAGTCCTGATTTTTTAAACATATCGTTTGATGTATTATAATCTATAACCCTGAAACCTTCTCTTTGAAACCGATTTCTGGTTACCTCCCAGTTGTACTTTCTCCAATATTCAGCATCCTGTAAGTTCATAGGTAAGCGATTAGGTAAGATAGCTACTGTTTGTATGCTAACATCGTTCACATTAATACTTCTTTCACTATACATAACGCCTCTTCCGGTTGTGCCACAACTAGAAATAATAATTCCAAAAATGATTGGGATTAAAAATAAAAGAATGATTTTTTTTGTTTTCATTTTTTAATGATTTTAAAATTATTACTATTTATTTATTACTTATTTTTTTCGTCTATTATACGCTGTATTACTGCAGCTTTTTCGTAGTCTTCAACGGATAATGCTTCTTCTAACAGTTTTTTCAACTTATCCAGAGACATGTTTTCATATTCACTACCGATATTTCGTTTATCTAACTCTTCCTGCACAAATTTGGCATTTTCATAATCTTCTTTTTTTAAGAATTCTTCTAATAACTCATTTAATCTTCCATTGGAATACTCAGAATAATCGGGTTTAACTGGTTTAGCTTCTTCTGTTACAACCGGTGGGCGATAATAGTCTGTCTCAACCGGTTTTACTTTCTTTTTCTTTTTGCTTTTTTTGACAAGTGGTATGGTGTATCCTAATGTGAATTGCATAATACTTACATCAGCATATTTTTCAATTTCCCCGTCATACCAGTTATTTATATATATATCACCTGCTTCGACATAATTAGTAAGATTAAGTTTATAACGTACTGAAGCAAAAAGCCCGCTTTGATGGTTATATTTTGCTCCCAGAAAAAAACCCAATCCAGAGCTATAATTGTAAATATCAGAACTCTCAGCCGGTAAACCAAAATGCATTTCAGGTCCAAATAAAAATGCTATGGATTTTGTAAAATTCATTTCACTAACAATAAAGGTTTCAATGTAGCTGGTTTTTAATATATTACCTGTTTCTTCAATATCAAATCTCTCAATAGAATATAAGGCTTCAAGACCAAGGTTGTAAAATGTTCCAAGGTGAAATTTCCAGGCAGTTCCAACAATTAATCCATTCATAGGGTAAGCCGTGTAATTATAAATATATCCACCAACTTCATAGACATATTCTTTAGACATAAGGGCATTATTTAAACCACCATACAAACTAAAAGAGAAAACCGTTCTTTTTTCTCCTGTATCGTCCTCTGTATCAGCTTGCAATTGCTGGTTTTGTGAATAATGTTGCGCAAATGATAGAGTGTTTATTGTTGAGAAGATTACTACGATAAGGTATAATACTATTTTGTGTTTCATGTTGAAATATTTTATTTGTCAATTAATTTTTAGATCTGTACATATTGAATTTTCATAAAAATTTACTCTAAACAGATAATAATTCTTTTAATAATCTTCATAAGGACCTAAAATTCCTGTTTCTGAAAATACTATGTTATCAATATAAAAGCCGGATATACCTTGTTGCTGGAAACCATAAAAATCCACTGCATCAAGTTTTTTAGTAGAATTTGAACCATATACTCCTGTACTCCATTGCCAATTAACCATTTCTATTCCATCAAAAATTAATGATGCATTATCATTATCCAAATCCACAAATAACCCAATTGGTAACCAATCATTATGAGAAAAATAGAAAGAGAGCGCACTAGTACCACCTGCATAAAGAATTGCTATGCCGTCAGCATTAAAAAAGATTTGCATTCCCCATTCGCTATCATCACCATTAAATTCTTGCAAGACATTGAAATAACCTCCTTTACTGTCTTCAAAATATATTAAGAAATCTATTTGATATTTTCCTTTTGTTTTTCCCCCGAGCAATAATAAAGCATCGTTACCATCAATAAGTTGTAATGATTTTTGGCCACTATATGCTAATGATGAAGTAATAACCGGATCCTCTGGGGAACCAGGTGCATTATTCCATGTACTCCATTTGCTACCACCCTGTTGTGCAATACCAACACCTGTGATATACGAATCAAAATTCTCAGTAAAAATTGTTTCAGTCTGATTAGGTGAAATTACATCTTCCCCTTCACAACCCCATAGCATTGTTGCCATAAAGGCAATAAGAAGAAGATACACATTCTGTTTTAGTCTCATAATATTCTAATTATTTTAGTTACTTATTTCTTTTATCAATAATTTCCTGAATTACTGCTGCTTTCTCATAATCTTCTTTCAATAAAGCTTCTTCCAATAGTTTTTTCAATTCATCCAGTGACAAGTTCTCATATTCACTACCGATATTTCGTTTATCCAACTCTTCCTGCACAAATTTGGCATTTTCATAATCTTCTTTTTTTAAGAATTCTTCTAATAACTCATTTAATCTTCCATTGGAATACTCAGAATAATCAGGTTTAACAGGTTTAACTTCTTCTGTTACAACCGGTGGTCTATAATAATCAGTCTCAACCGGTTTTACTTTCTTTTTCTTTTTGCTTTTTTTAGCAAGCGGTATGGTGTATCCTACGTTTAATTGCATTGAGCTTACATCAACCGATTTTTCAATATCCCAGGCAGAATATTCATAAATATATATTTCTTCGCCAT
>DAOVJU010000489.1 GCA_030632095.1 Chlorobiota bacterium | reverse complement strand
TTATATTTTTTTCAATCACAAAACGCCATACAAGGCATACAACTGTGACTCGTTTGCAGACGTATACACTTCGTATCATTAAATTTATTTAAACCAAAATGTTAAAGCAGTAATAATAACAGGAGAAGGTGAAAAAGCATTTATTGCCGGAGCTGATATAAAGGAATTTGCAAATTTTTCACCGAAAGAAGCAGAAGAGCTAAGTTCAAACGGGCAACGCATATTCAAAATTATTGAAGATTGTCCCAAGCCTGTAATTGCTGCGATAAATGGTTTTGCCCTGGGAGGAGGGTTAGAATTAGCCATGTCATGTCATATAAGAATAGCATCTGATAATGCTAGATTTGGCCAACCAGAAGTTAGCTTAGGTGTAACACCGGGATATGCAGGAACACAACGATTAGTTCAATTAATTGGTAAAACTAAGGCTCTGGAATTATTGGTTACCGGTGAAATGATTAAAGCTGATGAAGCACTATTGCTTAGATTGGTAAATTATATTGTAAGCCAGGATGAACTAAGTGGCAAAGCAGAAGAAATAGTTGAAAAAATTAAAACCAGATCTCCTGTTGCAATTGGAGGTGTTATTAGAAGTGTTAATGCTTATTTTACTGATGGAGAAGATGGTTTTAAAAAAGAAGTGAAGGAATTTGGTAAATGTTTTGGTACAGAAGATTTCAAAGAAGGAACTTCAGCTTTTATGGAAAGACGAAAACCAGAATTTCCGGGGAAATAAAATATTTTGTTTAAAGTTGGTAAAGAAAGATAAGCCACAGATTCACAGATTACCTTTTTATTTACAATTTTATTGTTCTATTGTTAAATTTTTCACTTTGTTCAAGAGATCGCTTCGCTAAGTTGTTACATTGTTGTATTAGAGCAATTTAACAATTTAGCCATTTAACAATATTCTCACTTTATGAATGGTTACTTGCGATTTAAAATTGAAAACTATCAAATATACTGAGCTCTGAAATTAAAAAACTTAATGAAAATGAATAGCTTATAAAATCAATCCTCCTAACCTCCTTTTCTCCCGATAGCTTTCGGAAGGAGGAATTAATGGTGTTCATTTTCATTAAGTTTTCAATAGATTTCATTGGCAGGAACGAAGCAACTTTTCTCACGACTGAAAGGAGTAATCTATATCTTTGTAGTACAGCAGGTTGAGATTACCTTCGGTGAGATCGCTGCGCTAAGTTGCCTCACTTCGTTCGCAATGACGAAAACGCCCTTTTTTAAACTAGACTCAATCTTTTATTGCCTAAAACTGTTCTATTTCTTCAAGTTTTACCAATTTGTTTAAAATTGCATAAACGGTTAGGCCGGAAACGGTTTTTATTCCAAGTTTCCTTGTTATATTTTTTCGGTGTGCTATAACCGTATGTGTGCTTATGTAAAGGTTTTCAGCTATTTCTTTATTAGTCATCCCCAGCGAAATACATTTGATTACAGCATTTTCTCTTCGGCTGAGTTCTGATGATTCTTTTTTATTCGGGCCACTATTATCATTAAATACACGCTTTAAAGAATTAATAATTTTTGTTTCTTCATCAACTATGTTTATTGTTGTAATGCATTGAGCAATAATGTTGTCGGAAATCTCTTCATCATGAATAATAACGACATTGATTTTTATATTCTTATTAAAGTATGAAATTATGCTTTGATGTTTTT
Source organism: Chlorobiota bacterium (assembly GCA_030632095.1). Classification (GTDB taxonomy): domain Bacteria; phylum Bacteroidota; class Bacteroidia; order Bacteroidales; family B39-G9; genus JAADFW01. Next base: position 1,547 of record DAOVJU010000489.1, on the reverse strand, counting down.
TGTCAGGTATTAAATTGTAATTAACTACTAAATAATCAGGCTGATTTTTATTAACCGACCGTATTACACTTTCCCAGTCACTGATTTCTTTTAAAATTTCGAACTGTCCTGCTTCGGCTAATAATAATTTTATTCCCTTCCGGTTAAGAATAGATTTATCTGCTATTATAATCTTGATTTTCACAGTAAAATTATTTTTTCAGATATTTTGACATTAGCTCATTTTCCATTTTTATTACCTTAGGGACCATGGCTTTTTCTTCAATTCTTGAATGATCATTTAAATCATTTTCCAGGTTAAAAAGCTTTATTAAAATCCTGTTACATAAATCGTTATTTTTTGGAGGTGGTAAATATTTAATAATTATGTTCTTTAAATCGTATAATTTCTCTTCAATGTTATCATGTTCAGTTATATAATCTTTCATTGAATAATTTTTCATTTGATCAATAAGCGCATAAACCTGCTTAGTATTTTCATATGCATTTTCAACTTTCAGGGCATAGGGGTATACTACTTTTTCTTCTCTGTTAATATGCTCGGTTATCTCTTTTTTATACTCATTGAAAAATTTTTTCAATAATTCTATATTTTCTTTCTGATAAGAACAATCTTCCACCAATGAATTTATCAACTCTTCAATTTGAGGCACACTTACCTGCAGATAATTATCATGGGCTTTTCTCAAATAATCAATAATTAACTTAATTGAAAATGTCTGAAAGTCAGCTTCCGGAAAATAGTTCTCATCATGATATGAATTAACAATATCAAGAAAAAAGGCAATATTAACATTATTATTATTACAGATTTCTTTTATAGTTTTATCGCCAAACCCGAGGTTTATTCCAAACCGGTTTATGACAGGAAGTAATAAATAATTAAGATGGATTACATCGGCCATCTTCATGTTTTTTGTTATTAGCATTTCAATGTATTAGTTAAAATTTGTATTCAAAGATAGACTAAGTATTAATGTGCGAAAATAACTAATAGAGTCTATTTCAATTATTGTATGTTAGAGGTGGAGTAATTTCTATATTACTTTGATTTAAAGTATTATCAAGAATATAAAATTCAAACTTAAAAGTGTCCGGGTCAAATGGATTTATCGCCGCAAAACTAACTACTATTTCTCCTTTAAGAGTTTTATTTTGTCCTTGAGGTTCTATATAAGGAATTCTATAGAATAAAGGGGGATCATAAATAAATTCTTCATAAATTGAATCCACTTTTTCATATACAGTAAAATATAAATTATATTTCACTGTATCTCCCCCGTAAATAATCATAGTATCTCCCTGACGTATTCCAATGTTACCATCACCATCAATAAATGAAAATGTGATTGAGGAATCTTCTTTATTAAATTTTTCAAATTTTATTTGTGGTGTATCAGGATAGATTTCTACTTTATTACATGAACTAAACCATATAAAGCTTAAAAAAAGACTTATAATAATGGAAGGAATAGCATTTTTCATTTTGCAAAATTAATAATCTTTGTCTAATTATATGATGTATAATTACTAAAATTGGTTGTTTT
>DAOVJU010000365.1 GCA_030632095.1 Chlorobiota bacterium | reverse complement strand
TATGTTATTATTTTCATTTCTATAGTTTTGAAAAACATCCGGATTTAAACCGTATAAAATATACAAACAATCACCTGCTTCTGGAATTATTAATAAAATTGTAGAATATGAAATATGTAATTGCATTAATAATAGCCATATTTATCTTTTGTAGTTGCGAAAGAATATTATATGATGATAATCCATCCAATACTTTTGAAGAGAACTTTGAATTATTTTGGTCAGACTTTAACAAGTACTATGCTCAATTTAAAATAAGGAATATAAATTGGGATTCTGTTTATGATACTTATAATCCTATCATAAAATCAACAACCAGTGATTACGAATTATATATCAGTTTATCTGAAATAGTTGGATTTATTAATGATGGGCATGTTAATCTTTATACACCAATCGCAAATGCTTCTTGTAAAAATTGTCTAAAAGATTATTCAAGTAGCGTACTAATTAATCCCGGAAAATATATTGTTTCTGGTCCCAATCAAACATATATTGAGATAATAGAATACGGAAATATTGTTAACAATGATATAGGATATATAGTGTTGAAAAATTTTTCTGGTAAAGGTGAAGGATTAGATATGTTAGATGAAAGATATTTTGTTATTGATGAGATTTTAGATGAATTTAAAAACAAAACTGGTTTAATTATAGATGTCCGGGGGAATACAGGAGGAAACAGCCTTAATGCAGAGACTATTGCAAGTAGGTTTGCAGACAAAAAAAGGCTATTCCACAGGTACTATCAAAAAATTGGAGCAGGCAAGGATGATTTTTCAGATTGGTATAATAGATACATCGAACCAAATGGCCCATATCAATATCAAAAACCAGTTATTGTTTTAACAAGCAGGAAAACTTTCAGTTCCGCCGAAATATTTGTTATGGCAATGCAAGTATTTCCGCATGTTACAATAGTTGGTGATACCACTGGTGGAGGAATTGGAAATCCCATATACAGAGAACTCCCAAATGGTTGGGTTTTTCGTTTATCAACAAAAGTTGGTGCAACAGCCGATTCTTACATAATCGAAGGAAAAGGAATACCACCGGATATAACTGCTATTACCACAAAAGAAGATTCAATAAATGGAATAGACCGAATTTTAGAAAAAGGAATTGAGATAATTGAGAACTACTGAAAATAGTGAACTATACATACACGGGCTTATAAGCAGATAGCAAGTGTAAATTTTTTTTACTAAATAAAGTTACAAAAGCTATAGTTCAGTATGTTAATGAGTATATAACTCAAATTTAAACTTTTGGCTAATATATTATTCTTATTTGTTTGGCATATGCTTTCATGATATATTTGTAAATTCTTAAAATTATTGAAAATTGAGTAAAAAGAAGCCATTAATACTAGTTACGAATGATGATGGAATTAATGCTAAAGGATTGAAGTCATTAATTGAAATTGTAAGATCTTTTGGAGATGTAATTGTTGTTGCTCCTGTTGAAGGACAATCGGGAATGTCAAATGCTATAACAGTTAAAGTTCCGCTGAATTTAAAAACTATTACATCTTCAAACAGTATTACAAAACTTACTTCAAACGGGACTCCTGTAGATTGTGTTAAACTAGCACTGAATCAAGTTGTTGAGCGAAAACCTGATTTGTTAGTTTCCGGGATTAACCATGGTTCAAATTCATCAATTTCTGTGGTTTATTCAGGCACTATGGGAGCAACCATTGAAGGCAGCTTAAATGGAATACCATCAATAGGGTTTTCGTTACTGGATTTTGCTCCTGATGCTGATTTTTCAGTTGCTGATAAATATGCACCCAAAATTATTGAAAATGTATTGCAAAACGGATTACCGGATTATACATGTTTGAATGTAAACTTTCCGGCTGTTAAGTTGAGTAGTATAAAAGGAATTAAAATTTGCAGGCAAACAAAAGGAAGATGGCAGGAAGAGTTTGATAAAAGAACCGATCCGCATAATAGGGAATATTACTGGCTAACAGGATCATTTAAAAACTATGAACCTGATGCTGATGATACTGATGAATGGGCATTAAAAAACAATTATGTTTCCATTGTCCCGATTACAGTTGATTTAACAAGCTATACTGCTATGAACCACTTGAAGAATTGGAAATTATGACAAAAAAACTAGATAAATTATCTTTAGGGTTAATTCTGGGTATTTTCTGTCCAATTGTTTGTATCTTATTTCTGTATCAAATAAAATACAATACACGTAGTATTAAAGAATTTATGGAAATGCTTAGTCAGATTCAAATTTTAACTAAAGTATTGAGTTTAAGTATCATTCCAAATCTTTTATTATTCTTTATTTTTATTTGGACAAATAAATTACTTTCTGCACGTGGAGTATTATTATCAACTATTATATACGCTTTTTTGATTTTTAGTATAAAGTTTATCGTATAATAAGGATAATTAACTTCCAGATGATTATTCCCAAACATTATAATTGACTAATGAAACCCTCATGCACTAAAGTACAAAAAAGAAGATGAATGGAACATGAGGGTTCCACGGAATTTGAAAAAAAACAAGTATCAATATTTGTGTTATATATAATTGAAATACAGACGTTAATTTAAATATATTCTAGTGAAATATTTTTTAATAGCAGGAGAAGCCTCAGGAGATTTGCATGGTTCAAATCTTATTAAAGAACTTAAAGTGTATGACCTGAAGGCTATTATTGAATGTTGGGGAGGGGATAAGATGGAAAATTCAGGTGCTGTTATACGAAAGCATTACCGTGAGCTTGCTTTTATGGGATTTTTTGAAGTAGCCAAAAACATCAAAACAATCCTGGGTAATTTTAAAAAATGTAAAAGTGATATCCTTACTTTTAAACCTGATGTTGTAATTCTTATTGACTATCCGGGTTTTAATTTGAGAATGGCCAGGTTTGCATTTAAACATAGAATACGGGTTTTCTATTATATTTCACCAAAAATTTGGGCATGGAACCAGAAAAGGGCATGGAAAATAAAAAAATATGTAAATCGCATGTTCACGATTTTCCCATTTGAAACTGAGTTTTATAAAAAGTTCAATTATGAAGTCGATTTTGTTGGTAATCCATTGCTTGACTCTATTGAACAGTTTAAAAATCAACATGACAATTCTTTTAAATCAGAAATTTTAGAAAATAAACCAATAATTGCAATTTTACCAGGAAGCCGAAGACAAGAGATAAGAAAATCATTACCAGTAATGCTTAGTATAAAACAAAATTATCCTGGTTATAATATTGTTATTGCCGGGGCACCTGCAATTGAAGAATCTTTTTATAAACAAATTATTGGAGATGATGTTGTTAAGGTGATATTTAATAAAACCTATTCAATACTTGAAAATGCTGAAGCAGCATTGGTAACATCAGGAACGGCAACCCTTGAGGCAGCATTGTTTAAGGTTCCGCAGGTTGTTTGTTATAAAACAGGTAATATTTCATATCAAATTGCTAAAAGATTAATAAAAGTTAATTACATTTCGCTGGTTAATTTAGTCATGAATAAGAGGGTTGTAACAGAGCTTATACAACATGAATTTAATAGCAGGTTGCTTGTATTGGAGTTAGATAAAATATTGAAAAACAGGAATATCCGGGAGCAAATAATATCCGGTTACAACTCACTTGAGCTAAAGCTTGGTGGAAAAGGTGCTTCAAAGAGAGCAGCAGAAAAAATGGTTAAATATCTTATGAATTAACAGCATTTTTCAAAAACCATAAAAATAATTGCATTTAATCTGAATTGTAAACCGCAATATGAAAAACGCCATGAAATTGATATTTAAAAGGTTTATATTTTTTTCTATAATAATTTTTCTTTCACTTAAATATTCTTTCTCTCAAAATATAAATGTTCGAATTTTTAGCGATTTTGAGATTAAAACAGCTGTTATTAGGTTATTATCAGGTAAATATGAATTAAATGCTGACGAAAAACATGTATATAGAATAAAGAAAAACAATGTAATTTATTTTACTGCCGTGGGTGATTCGGTTAGTGTATGGGATCTGGATAAACATATTGGTATTTATAAAAATATTGAATTCAGGGGAAAAGCAAGAGTAAATTCATTTCGGATTGAACCTGTTTATCCGGCTTTAAAAGAGCGGTCGTACTATGACAACATTAAAATTAGCGGGCATAATAAGCATCTTTTAATAATTAATAGTGTTGACCTTGAATCATATGTTTCTGGTGTTGTAGAGTCGGAGAGTGGCCCCAAAGCAAATGAAGAATATTATAAATCTCAGGCTATTATTTGCAGGACCTATGCACTTGATCATCTGGACAGGCATGATGGAGAAGGATTTAACCTTTGTGATGGTGTTCATTGCCAGGTTTATAAAAATATGAGTTATCAGAATTACATTATTCCTGAAGCTACTTTTTTTACAAGTGGTTTAGTTTTAATTGATACAAGTGGCCAGTTAATTACAG
>DAOVJU010000109.1 GCA_030632095.1 Chlorobiota bacterium | reverse complement strand
ACTCTGGGTAGCAAGGTATGATAATATTGATGACTATGCCGTTGACATTAAGGTAGATAACGATGGAAATGTATATGTAACCGGAACAAGCGGAGCTATTGGAGCTTATGATATTGTAACAATAAAATATGATGGAAATGGAAATCAATTATGGGCTGAAATATATAATGGAGATGCAGGTGGTACTGATGTAGTTGAGGGTCTGGTTTTAGATGCTTCGGGAAATGTGTATGTTACAGGAAGTGAAGCTGAATTAACAGGTTTCGACCCCATTACTGACTATGTAACTATAAAGTATAACACAGACGGAGAGAACCTATGGGTGACAAAATACAACGGACCTGGAGAAATGTATGACATTGCAACTGCTATAACCATAGATATGGCTGGAAATATATATATAACAGGAAGCAGTGAGCATGCTCCTGATTCCACTGGTTGGTTTGACAATGACTATGCTACTGTAAAATATTCTCCAAATGGCGATGAATTATGTGTAGCTCGTTATGACGGCAACTGGGGTGGTGATTTTGCAACTGATATAGTGGTTGATTCTGTTGGAAATATTTTCGTAACAGGCTGGTCAATAAGTAGTGTTGATACAAAAAATTATGCTACGATAAAGTACAATCCCGAAGGAAACGAACAGTGGGTTTCAATATATAGTGGAGCCGGGCATTATTACAATGAACCTAATGCAATAGACTTAGATAATTCAGGAAATATTTATGTAGCCGGATTTATGGAGCAACAAAGTGATATCGAACTTAAAGATCTGGATTACGCTGTAATCAAATATGATAATAATGGAAATGAATGTTGGGTTATTACGTATGCAGGATCAGAAAATGATGATGATAGAATAAATGCTATCGTTGTTAACGGAGAGGATAATGTATATGTTACAGGACATACTTATGATGACACTGATTGGGATTATACTACTGTGAAATACTCTGTAAATACTGGAATCAATGATGATTCTGCTCCAAATGTTTCTTTATTTTTACAGAATTACCCAAATCCCTTTAATCTGACTACTACATTTTCTTTTCACTTACCACAACCTTCAATGGTAAATTTATCTATTTATAATAGTAAAGGTCAGTTAATAAGATCACTTATGAACGAATATAAAAATCCCGGTTATCATTCTATAAAATGGGATGCAAACAATTTGCCGGCTAATGTATATTTATATCGATTAGAAACAGAAAAAATAGTTGAAACAAGAAAATTAATTGTTGTTAAATAAATGCAACCTTTGTGGGAAAAATAACATTATCACAATTGAAGAAAATGAAACGGAATCATTATGTAACTGCCTTTGTCTTTTTGATTTAGATTTCGAAATCCACAACATACAGCCTGGTGTATATACTATAAAAATAGTAGAGCCATACTTATACGAAGGTGAAGATATTCTCGAATTTGCAGTTGATCTTTCTGCTGCAACCTCCGGTAGTTTTTGTGTTAACAGATATCTTTATCCTTGGGAGTTTTAACATTATTGTATCTTGTAATTAATTAAAATAAACCTCGTTGAATTTTCCAACAACCCTGCCAGCTACTTCACACCCTGGCAGCGGTTAGTTTTTACCTTGTGGTAAAAAATATTCTTTTGTTTTCAGGGAAATATATAACTTTAAGCCTGATATGTTTTTATTATCAGCAATATTTCATGCCGGATAATATTTTTAAAATAAACCATTAATGAATAAAATCTTAAATATTCTGGTTTTGTCGTTAATCTATACCTGCTTATTCGGTAGCAATCAGCATACTACCGATAGCCTCAAAAACAAATTAAAAATTGCAAACAAAATAGAAAAACCGGGAATATTAAATGCATTGGCAAATAACTATATGAATACTTCTCTCAATACGAGTATGGAGTATGCCAATGAAGCACTACGCCTATCTATAGAATTAGGCAATGAAAAACAAAAAGCAACTGCATTAAATAATTTAGGTCTGATTTGTTATTATAAAAGCAACTATGATGAGTCGATGGAATATTATAATGAAGCATTAAAAATATTTGAAACATTAAAAGATCAAAACGGAATAGCTAATTCACTTAATAATATTGGAATTATTTATGATGAATGGTGCGAGTATGATAAAGCACTTGAATATTATAATAAATCAATGAAAAAATATGAAGAATCAGGTAATAAATTTGGAATAGGACAAACAACAAATAATATAGGGCTTGTTTATAATGCCCTGAGTAATTACGAAAAAGCATTGGAATATTTCAAAATATCATTGAAAATACATAATAAGATAGATAATATGTACGGATCAGCTATGGCACTTAATAATATTGGTCTTATTTACCATCATTGGGGTTATTACGAAAAAGCAATTGAATATTATCAAAATTGTTTAAAAATTGGTGAAGCAATAAACGATAAAATAAGAATAGCCTCATCATTAAATAATATCGGGCTTGTTTATGAAAACTGGAATAAATACGAAAAGGCAATAATGTATTATAAAAAATCGCTGGAAATTATAAAAACAACAGATAATAAACAAAACATAGCTACATTGTTAAATAATATTGGTGGTATTTACAGTGAATATTTTCATAATTATGAAAAAGCACTGGAATATTACTTTCAAGCCTTAACAATTAAAAAGAAATTAAGTAATAAGCGAGGTATAGCTTTATTATTAATGAATATAGGAAATGTGTACACTTTGTCAGGTGATTATAAAAAAGCATTGGAATATAATTACAGGTCATTAGAAATAGTAGAAGAAATAAATGATCAGGAAGGAAAAGCTAATGTACTGAATCTTCTGGGGACTGTATTTAAATATACAGGCAGATATGAAAAAGCACTTGAATATTATAATAAAAGCTTAGAAATTGCGAAATCGATAAATGCTTCAAAAATAGTCATGAAAAATTATGAAGCTTCCTCAGAAATATATAGCATCACAGGCGAATTCAAGAAAGCTTTTAAAAATTATAAACTATACACAGAAATTAAAGATACTATATTCAATGAAAAAACCAGAAAGCAAATTGCAGAACTTGAGATAAAGTTTGAAACTGAGAAAAAAGAAAAAGAAATTGAAATACTTTCAAAGGAAAAGCTATTTAATGAACTTAAACTTAAAAAAAACAAAATAATATTGATTTTGCTTGTCATTTCACTGATCTCTGTTATTGTTTTCACGGTACTTGTTTATTATGCTTATCATCAAAAACATATGTTGCTGACAAAAGAAAAAGAAATTAACTTCATTAAATCGCGTTTTATTTCAACCGTTTCACACGAATTCAGGACACCGCTTGCAGGAATTTTATCAAGTTCAGGGCTTATTGAATTATATTATGAGAGTATGACTGAAAATGAAAGGATCAAGCAGATCAATAATATTAATGAAGGAGTTAAGTACTTAACTTCTATGTTAGATCAGGTTTCATTAATAAGCAAAGATCAGGCTATTAAATTTACCTGCAAACCAACATTAAATAATATTAATTTATTTTGTAAAGAAATAATTAATAATATTTATTCCAATTACGGGGCAGGAACAAAAATTAATTTAGTAGCCGGTCAGGAAGCAAACGAAGTGTTTTTTGATAAAATTATTATGCAACATATTCTGACTAATTTACTTACTAATGCTGTTAAATTTTCTCCGGAAAACAAAGCTATAGAATTAATACTGTCTTCTTTGGAAACTAACATAATACAAATTGTTATTGAGGATAAAGGCATTGGCATCCCCAAAAATGATATGAAGCACATTTTTAAACAATTTCATAGAGGAAAAAACACTGGAAACATTGAAGGTACAGGATTAGGTATGTCAATAGTAAAACAATATATAGAAATTCATGGTGGCACTATCAGTATTGAAAGTGAAATAGGGAAAGGTACAATAGTAAAGGTTTTAATACCTTCAATAAAATAGGCGATTAAACACTAATCTGTATCACTTAATTTGATGCTCTTTAATAGCTTCTGAAACTAGCTTAAATTTTAATGCTGTGTTAACCCGCATTATTCATACTAACAAAAAATAGTATTTTATGCATAGGCGTTAATTGGATACGCTATTTTTTGGTTCACTGAAGCACATTATTTTCTTTTTTGTAGCCGTTTTATAAATTGTATGTCAATTTTTAATGGATTTGAAGCTGTTTTCCCCTATTTTTTTACAAGCGAACATACCTTTCCCATGAATTGAAATCTGTGTTGATTTTAATAGCTTACTGATAAGCTAATTCCAAGAGTAAGTCCTTGTAAGCAAAAGCTTTGGATATTTTGAAATAAATTCGTTTTGCAGTTTTCTTTATTGTACCTCCTGCTTTTAATAGATATAGTCTAATATTATCTATTTGCCATTTATGTGCTTTATGGAATTTTGTTTTTCTTATCATGGTTTTGATTATCAAAAACATTTCATAAGTTATACTGCTGATTATCAGGCGCATAAAATTTGCCCAGAAACCATGATTTGAAAGCCTATCAGAAAAGCACATGTTTTTCAATTCTTTTATTCTATTCTCACTGGCTTCGCCTCTTTTTACATAAAACCCAAAGTATATTTCCCTGGCATCTTGCTCAGGTAGATTACTTACAAAGTGTCTGATATTCATTCCAATGCCTGTACTCTCAATTTTCGAATAACATTGCTGTGGTATATGCCACGAACCAGCCTGATATTTATAACTTATAAAATGTTGATGTTTTTCTGAGCGTGATAAATATAAATGTTTAACGGCGTTTTCTGATCGCTTTACTTTTCTTTTCAGTACTTCATTTGTTGCCAGTCCAATTGCATAATACAATGATTCATCGTCTGCTAATTTGTAAAATTTGTCATTACTAAAACCGCTATCAGCACGTACAATTATTTTCATGTTGGGATGTATCTTCTTTATGGCTTTAATAACCCGTTTAAGTATTGATACATACCATTTGTTTGAATGGCTGTTACCAGGTCTCAAAACAGGTAGTATAATCTGCCCGGTTTCACCATCATGAATTAGTAATTCGTTATACATAAATTGACCGTAATAACCATTATACATAGATAATTGCTGGGCTCCATGCGTGGGGTCATCTGTTGCATCAATGTCTATTATTATTCGATCTCTTCCGGCAAGGCTTTTTACATATCTATCTAACCATCCATAAAGAACCTTGAATATTGTATGTTTATCTACATTGTTCTCAAATCGAGATACAGTTGGTTGCGATGCTAAATCGCCATCAAGGATAGTTTTTAATACCGGGTCGTTTTTCAAATACGCTGCATCGTTTGCATCTTCATAGCCTTGCATCATCAGGAAAACGCGTTGCTTTAAAATGTCTTCATAACTGTGTTTGACCAAAGATTGATCCCTGTTATCTAAAATGCATTCGCTTATATCTTTGATTATATGGCATTTACGTTCAATTTTTTCAGATAAAAACATAGATGTGTCAGAACTGATCTCTTCAGCTGAAAAGTCTAATAAATAAGCTTGGTTTTGCTTGTAAAAGAGTGTATTTTTAGTCTTCATTTTTGGGTGTAGTGTTTTTAATTATATTTGTATGTAACTATTTTAAATATAATACATTACACCCATTTTTGCAACATAATTATGAATTATTCGGGTTAGTATATAGAGGACTCAATCGTGTGTGTTTATCGTAGTGTAACGCGTGCGTAAATTAATCTTTTCTTTATCTTCGTCACAAAAAGCAAAGAATGTATGAAAAAAAATCTATCAGTAAAGCTATTTAGCCCTTTAAGTGATTTAATATTATATAGCCTGCTGCTTATAGCTACTCCATTTGTAATGCTGCAAAATTACCTGCAGGCATCAGTTGGCTGGCTTTCGAAAGTGTCTTTTCATATCTGGAAATTTGATATGCCCTATATATTGATTATTGTTATCATTTTTATATTTACTCTCATTGTTATTTTAAGGCACAAACTAACAGGCTTTCGTATTTTTTCATGGCTCTTTGTTGTTTCTTTGATTATTTTAGGGTATAACTCTACTGATTTCTACTTAAATTTGAAGTTTTACGACCTTCAACAAAACTGGCATTATATTGCTTATGCTATATTTTCGTTTATGATGTATAGGTTTCTGAAAACCAGGAAATTACTGTCTTCGCAAATTATTTCATATATTTTTTCTACTGCTTTTTTTCTGTCTGCTTTTGATGAAGTGTTTCAGTTATTCATTTCAGACAGAATATTTGATATATCTGATATTGCAAAAGACCTCTGGGGAACTGTTATTGGAATAATTATAATTTATTTTGTTATTGAGAACGGAAAAATAACCGGTAATGAATGGAATATCAGGCAAAACAAAATTATCAATTATATTAAACAACCTTTTTCACTTATTTTTCTTATATGGATTTTTGCTTTTATATTTATTTTTTTTACTTCTATTCTTTCTGATATTAAATATTTATGTTTTGCTGTACTAATTCCTGTTTTAATTTTCTTGATCTTTTTTTTTATTCTTCACTTGTCTCAGTTTAGGATATATCGAATAATAATAAGTTCAGTAATAATAATTTTTATTTTAATTCAGGGATTTTTCTTTATTAAATATCACAAAAACGATATAATTTATAACTCTTATGGTCTTACTGTTTATAAGGGGATTGTAATTCCGTTTTTTGACATTATGATTTTTCCTGACGGAAATTTTAAGATTGTTGACAAAAAACGATCTTTTAAAGAAAATGATATATTAACTGTTTTTGATTATGAACCGGATATTTTATTAATTGGAAGAGGAACAACCGGAAAAGGAGGTGAAGGTTTTCCTGAACCAACCGAGGTGCAATTCTTATTCAATTGTAAGACAAAAAAAGGAGTTCAGGTTGTTATATTGATGACACCTGAGGCATGTAAAGAATTTAATAAATTTAAAAAGGATGGGGAAAATGTACTTTTTATTATACATAATACAGGATAAGAAAAAAACATATTTAAAACTTAAGTGTAAATGAAATTTCAAATAAATAAAGATAAGATAATTACATATTGTATTTTATTTATATGGTGTCTGCTTATTTTTTTTAGTATTTTTTCATTAATCAATCCGGAATGGGTCCGTAATATTCCCGAACAAAAAAATAATGAAATTCGGGAACTTATGCAATTAGCAGATATTGACATTTACAAAGGAAATTATAATAATGCTATTAATAAATATATCCGCGTTTTAAAAATTAAACCTGATATGGTTGAAGCAACTATTAAACTTAGTTCATTATATGAAAGTATGGGCAATACAGGTATGAGCACAAAGGCTTTAAACCAGGCTATTAAGCAAAATCCAATTGTCTCCTATCTTATCTATTATAATCTTGCAGAAATATATATAAATAACAGTCAAATTAATGAAGCAATAAACTGCTATATTAAAGCTTTAGAAACAGAACCCTTTGTTATGAACACATACATAAAACTTGGAGAAATTTATAAAAAAGTCAATAACTGGGAATTATTAATAAATGCATTACAAAATGCTATAAAAAAGCGATCGGATATTAAAGAATTTTATGTAGGGATGCTAAAAAGGGACCTGTATTATTATGCAGACTTTACGGATGTCAGCAAGGCAATACAATTTCAGCTTGATAAAGGTATAAATGAAAAAGATATGAAAAATTATGATAAGAATATTTTTCAGAAAGTACTTAATAGAGATAAAGATTTAGCAATAATTCATAATAAAATTGCTTATGCTTATGCAGCAAAAGGTGATATTAATAATGCAGTTTTGCATTTTCGTAAGGCTATTCAAATATGGCCTGAATATGTGGATGCAAATAATAATCTGAAATATATATTGGCAAACAAGAAAAAATTATAAAAAACAGGAGATAATTTGATGCTCAAAATCGCGTGAGTTTAACGTAGTGTAACGCATGTGTTTACTAAGAATTGTTGGTTTTTTTATATTTTTTCTATCCTAAAGAATGTATCTTAATCTGCTATTATTATTTTTTTATTAATTTTTCTATCTGCGTATTGTAGTTCTATAATATAAATTCCATTATTTAATTTTTCATTCAGTTTTAAAATATGATTTCCAGTATTTAATTGTCCCTGAAAAATCCGTCTAATCAATTTTCCATGTATATCATAAAGGAATACTGAAACCTTTTCATTTGTTGAAATATTAAATGAAATAATTGAATTCTCAGTTACCGGATTTGGATATACTATAAAATCGTTAAAAGCTGAATTAACTGTTGCTATTCCAGTTGGTAATACGGATAATTTAACAGGAATTGTAGTTGTTCCAACTTCTTCAATGACCATATTGCATTCATAAGTTCCACCGGGTAATCCACCTGAATTAATATAAATATTAATATTCGTATGATCACCGGCATTTATTGATCCCTGGTTATTGCTTAAACTTATCCAATCCTGTTCCGGATCAAAACTTATTGAGTATAAAAGATCACCGCCACCAGTATTTGCCAGGCGCATAATGACAGTATCAATAATATCTGTTTCCATAGAACAATTTATAGAGTCAAGATTAATACTGAAGACAGGTTCATTTGGATTGGTCATTGGTGGGAATATAATATTATCCAACCATGCACAATCCAAACCATAGCTTACGAAATAATCTTTTTCATATTTCCATGAAAATGTATGAATGCCAGCGTTAACATTAATTGTTGACAAACTCCAGTCTACTGTGCCACTCCATTCTTCCTGAAGAACATTGTCTATATAAAATCTTAAATAATCATATTCCGGTTCCGATGAAACTTTTTTCCAGAAACTTATTTCTCCATTTGTGAACACATTTGCTACAAGTGATAATGAAGAATACTGTTCATCATTAATATTACCTGATTTTAATGCATAATTACCTTCATAGTGTTCATT
>DAOVJU010000061.1 GCA_030632095.1 Chlorobiota bacterium | reverse complement strand
TCTGCTATCCGGTCGCCAATTTCATCAATTTCATTCAATTGCTCAAAAGAAGAGTTCATTAAGGCATCAATATTTCCCAGGCTTAAAGCAAGTTTCTTAGCAACTGTTTCACCAACATAACGAATCCCAAGAGCATATAACACGCGTTCAAAAGGAACATTTTTCGACTCTTCAATACTATTTATAAGGTTTTCAGCTGATTTTTCAGCAAAGCGTTCTAACTGCAATACATCATCATACTTTAATTCATATAAATCAGCAATGTTTTGAACCAAACCTTTTGAATAAAGTAAATCTATAGTAGCTTCAGCAGTTCCTATATCCATGGCTTTACGGCTCACAAAATGCTCAAGTTTTCCCTTGATTTGCGGCGGACAACCTTCTTCATTCGGGCAATAATGATTCGCTTCACCTTCCGGTCTTATTAAACCGGTATTACACTCCGGGCAATGTTCAATAAATTGTATCGGTTTATTAGTAATATTCCTTTCTTCCTTATCTACCCCAATAATTTTAGGGATAATTTCTCCTCCTTTTTCAACATAGACAATATCATTTTCATGTAGATCAAGCAATACAATCTGGTCAGCATTGTGTAAGGAAGCACGTTTAACAGTGGTTCCGGCAAGAAATACAGGGTCAAGATTTGCAACAGGGGTTATTGCCCCGGTCCTTCCAACCTGGTAGTCAATACTTAATAACCGCGTTGTAACACGTTCTGCTTTAAATTTGTATGAAATTGCCCAACGTGGAGATTTGGCTGTAAAACCCAATTGCCTTTGCTGTCTCATGGAATCTACCTTAATAACAATTCCGTCAATATCATATGGTAAATTCTTTCGTTCTTTATCCCAATAATTGATGTATCCCAATACATCTTCAATCGATTTGCACAATTTCATTGATTCTGAAACTTTAAACCCCCATTTCTTCGCTTTATTTAAATTTTCGTAATGTGAATCTGAAGGTAAATTCCCGGATAACATGTAATATAAAAAACAATCTAAAGGACGTTTAGCTACAGCCGCCGAATTAAGCATTTTAAGTGTCCCGGATGCCGCATTCCTGGGATTAGCGAATGTTGGATCTCCTGCTTCTGATCGTTCATTATTAAGCTTCTTAAAGCCCTCATGAGACAAATATATTTCGCCACGTATTTCAAATTCTTCAGGGTAATCCTCCCCAAATAATTTCAAAGGAATGCTTTTAATTGTCTTTACATTTGAAATAACATCATCGCCTTTGGTTCCGTCACCACGCGTAACACCTTGGCTTAATTCTCCATTCTTATATGTTAATCCTATTGCTGTTCCGTCAAATTTTAATTCACATACATAATTGAAATTGTCTCCAATTATTTTTTTTACACGTTGATCAAAATCTTTTATTTCTTCTTCCGAATATGTATTACCCAGCGATAACATTGGATATTTATGCTCAACCTGTTTAAATTCTTCACTTATATCGCTTCCAACACGTTGAGTAGGAGAGCTTGGATCACAATACACCGGATTATTTTTTTCCAGCTCCATCAATTCGTTCATAAGCATATCATACTCATAATCAGATATTTCAGATTGAGATAAAACATAATAGTTATAATTATGTTTTTCAATTTTCCTTCTGAGTAACTCAATTTTTTCTTTGATTGAATTCATTCAATATATCAGGTTAAAATAAAAACAAGTATACAAATATATATTTAGCACTTTAAAAGAAATTATAACAATTATTATTAATTTTTGTAAATTTGTTATATCTAATCCTTTAAATTTTTAAATGAAGAAAAAAATATTAATAGACAGGATAACCCTTAATCCGAATGTTTGTTTTGGAAAACCTACAATCAGAAACATGAGATATCTTGTTGAAGTAATACTCGATTTACTTTCAGCAGGCATGACCATTGATGAAATTTTAGCAGATTATCCTGACCTTGAAAAAGAAGATATTATGGCATGCTTACTTTTTGCATCAAAACTAATAAAAGTTAATAGTATCTATAAAGTTAAAATTGCCTGATGAAGTTCATTGTTGATGCACATTTACCATTAAGTCTAGCAATATGGCTAAAAGAAAAGGGATTTGATACAATTCATACAAGAGATTTACCTGAACAAAACTTTACTGAAGAAAATAACAGAGTAGTTGAGATGAATAATAATACTATTATAGTACATTATTAAGGGTTAATAGAATCACTAAAAACAAATCAAAAAGAATAAGACCCGAAAGTGAATGTCAGTAATAATGTTAAAGATGTTTGGCAGGAATGGAAAATGAAATATATTTATGCATTAGTTCAAATAAATAATTAATTAATTATACTTATGGCAACGGAAAATGAACAAAATAATTTTGAAGCAGAAAAAATAATCAATCATTGGGTCGAAAGCTCTGATATTGATTATGAAACAATGCTTTCATTGTTCGAATCTAATCATTATAATTGGACTTTATTTATTGGTCATCTGCTTATTGAAAAATTATTGAAGGCATATTATGTTAAAATAAATAATGAGCATCCACCATTAATTCATAATTTACTCAGGTTAATACAAAAGTCTAAAATCAAACTAAATACTGAACAAGAAGATTTTTTCGCTGAAGTTACAAAGTTTAATATAAATGTAAGATATGATGATTATAAATTAACTTTCTATAAAAAATGCACAAAAGAATATACTGAATTATGGTTTAATAAAATTAAAGATTATAGATTATGGATAAAGACAGAGCTATTAAACTTGTGAAAAAATATGTTTCTTTTCTTATTGAAAAAAAATACAATATCAAAGATGTTTATATTTTTGGCTCATTTGCAAAAGACAATTATACAAAAGATAGTGATATTGATTTAGCTTTGGTTTTTGAGAATTCAAAGAACAGTTTTGATTTGGATATTGAATTAATGAAACTAACACGAGACTTTGATTATATAATTGAACCACATTCTTTTGATGTAAAAGATTTTAACATTAACAATCCGATTGTTTATGAAATTATGAAAACCGGCACAAAAATAATTTAGATTCATATATGAAATACTGATATTACTATTACAAAATAGTATGGAAACAACAGCAGCATTAAAGGAAATATTCGAAGCATTGCCATATATCAAAAGAATAGGAGCAAAACATCTATGGTTTGATTTTGATGAAAAAGCAGATGTTTTATATGTAAGTCTGGAGCGACCTCAAAGGGCAACTGATACTGATATTTTAGAAGATGGTATTTTTTTACGGCTTAGGGATAAAAAAATAGTTGGAATTACTATAACAAATATTAGCAGTAAATTTACCGGGTGAAAGCATTTAGTATTATTTTGAGCTATTGATAGCAAAATCTATAGCAATTGATTAAGGACACAGGAAATAAATAACTCTATAAAATTCCAGTAACTAAAATAATTTTCAGTTGTTATAATATAATAAAATCACATGGTGATCGTGAATAAATATATTTACAAATGTGTTAATTGTGGTGAAACATATGATAGAAACGATATATTTTATGTATGTCCAAAATGCTATGATCCAGACATAAAAGGAAGCCCACCTAAAGGAATACTTAAAGTAAAGTATGATTATTCAGCCATTAAAAACAAAGCAAGCGGAATATCACTTTTTAAAAATATTATATCAAACAGTCTATTGGACTTATTACCAATACAATCAATTGAAAACCAATCATTTCTAAAAGTTGGAAATACACCATTATATCAAATGAATGTATTAGAAAATGAAAAACTTCCTTTTCAACTATACTTAAAAGACGACAGCCAAAATCCTACATATTCATTTAAAGACAGGGCTTCAAACCTGGTTTCAGCCTGGGCTAAAGAGCATACTATTGATACGATAATAACTGCTTCTACAGGAAATGCAGGATCTTCACTGGCTGGTATTTGTGCATCACAAAACCAAAAAGCTATCATTTTTATCCCGGCTTCAGCCCCAAAGGCTAAACTAACGCAAATAGTAATGTACGGGGCCATGATTATTCCGGTAGATGGTACGTATGATCAAGCTTTCGATTTAAGTATTAAAGTCACAAATAAATTTGGTTTGTATAACCGGAATACTGCATTCAATCCGTTTACCATTGAAGGAAAGAAAACAGTTTCGCTTGAACTGTATGAACAATTGAATTTCCAGGTTCCTGACCGAATTTTTGTGCCGGTTGGTGACGGGGTAATCATTTCAGGTGTATATAAAGGATTTGAAGACATGTTAGAATTAGGGATCATTGAAAAAATACCTGAAATAGTAGCCGTGCAGGCTGAAGGAAGCAACAATATAATAAGCAACCTGGATAGTGATAATTTTGTTTCAAAACCTTCAAATACCATAGCAGATTCAATATCCGTTGATATTCCAGGAAATTTCTACATGGCCAGGGATTTTATAACAAATTATTCAGGTAAAAGTGTTTCAGTTACCGATGAAGAAATCCTTACGGCATCTAAAATCTTAAGCTCAAACTATGGTCTCTTTATGGAACCTGCTGCTTCTGCAGCTTTCGCTGGTTTTTATAAATATTTTCAATGTAATAAGATAAATGATAACTCTAAGAATATAGTTTTATTAACAGGAAATGGATTGAAAGATTTAAATGCTGTTCAAAGTAAAATAGTTATTCCTGAAGCCATTGAACCCAATATTGAAAAATTAAAAGATTTAATAAAAACTTTCCGAAAGTTCTAACTTTCGGAAAGTTAAATGCCAAGTTTTGAACTTTCGGAAATTTAAACTATAAATTATGATTGAATTTAAGCTAAACGGGGAAAAAGTAAATTATGACCAAAGCGGAGAAATTACCCTGTTAAACTATTTAAGAAATCATAAAAATATAACTTCAGCAAAAGACGGATGTTCAGGGCAATCAGCCTGCGGAGCATGCCTGGTGGAAATAAATGGTAAAGCTAAATTAGCTTGTGTTGTTAAAATGAAAACATTGGAAGGAGCCGAAATTATTACAATGGAAGGAATTCCTGAAAGTGTTAAACAAGTTATTGGTAAAGCATTTGTTGAAAAAGGTGCAGTACAATGCGGTTTTTGTACACCTGGATTTGTAATGCGCACAAAAATACTATTACAGGATAACCCAAATCCTGACAGAGCCGAAATCCTTAAAGCGTTAAAACAACATTTATGTCGTTGTACAGGCTATAAAAAGATTGTTGAAGGAATTGAATTTGCCGCTGAGAAACTTCGAAATGATCAAGATGTTGAATTCTCTGAAAAAGGTGGAGGTATTGGAAAATCGTATAAAAAATATAATGCTTACCATACAGCAATCGGGGAACGTGCATTTGTTGATGATTTACGTTTTGATAATATGCTTTATTCAGCATTAAAATTCAGTGATCATCCCAGGGCCAATATTAAAAACATAAATGTTCGGAGAGCAGAAAACCTGCATGGTGTTATATGCGTTTTTACAGCCAGTGATATTCCAGGTGAACAAAACACAGGATTAATATTTAACGACTGGCCTTTAATGATAGATATTGGCCAACGAACAAATTATATTGGCGATGTACTTGCTGGTATAGTTGCTAAAACAGAAGAAATAGCCAGAGAAGCAGTTTCTTTGATTGAAGTGGAATATGAGATACTGGAACCAATTACCGATGCCCTAAAAGCGATTTTAGACAGCTCTCCACAAGTGCATGAAAATCAGTCAAATTTACTTGAAAACTGCATTATTAAAAGGGGAGATGCTGATAAGGCATTAAAGGGATCTGCATTTGTTGTAACTGATTATTATGAAACACAGCGAGTTGAACATGCTTTCATGGAAAAAGAAGCTGCTATTGCAATGCCAAATGGCAATGGTATTGAATTATACAGTCAAAGCCAGGGTGTATATGAAGATCGCAGGCAGGTTGCAAGAATTCTTGGTTTGCCTGAAGATGATATCAGGGTTATTTTAGTTCCTAATGGGGGAGGATTTGGTGGAAAAGAAGATTTGAGTGTACAGGGACATGTTTCATTATATGCTTATCGCCTTAAAAAAACAGTAAAACTGGCATTAACACGTGAGGAGTCCATACGAATGCATCCAAAGCGTCATCCGGTTTATATGGACATATCTGTTGGTTGTGATGAGAAAGGTAAATTAACAGCGCTTAAATTGCGTGCAATAGGCGATACCGGGGCATATGCATCAGTGGGAACAAAAGTTCTTGAGCGGGTTGCCGGGCATGCTACTGCCGGATATTATGTTCCTATTATCGATCTTGAAGCAAAAACAGTTTATACAAATAATATTCCTTCTGGCGCTATGCGCGGTTTTGGAGCCAACCAGGTTGCTTTTGCCCTGGAAAGTTGTTTGGATGAATTATGTGCAAAAGGAGGTTTCGACCGCTGGCAGTTCCGTTATAATAATGCCCTTGTTAATGGTTTAACTACAGCAACAGGCCAAAAATTGCAAGGAGTAGGAATCAGAGCTTGCCTGGAGGCTTTAAAAGATGATTATGAAAAAGCCATATTCAAAGGATTAGCTTGTGGTATAAAAAATAGTGGTGTTGGTAACGGAATGGCTGATTTTTCAAATGTCAAAATTAAGGTTCTTTCCAATAGCCATATTCGTATACATCATGGATGGACAGAAATGGGTCAGGGGGTTCATAATATGGCATTGCAAACACTTGTTGAAGAAACAGGAATTGATCCGGAGATCATTGAAGTTGTTGTTGACACTGAAGCACAGATAAAAACAGGGATGACAACATCATCAAGGGCAACTGCCCTGGTAGGAAATGCCATTATAGATGCTTCAAAGGAATTGGTTAAAGATCTGAAAACAAAATCTTTGGGAGAATTAACAGGCAAAACCTACAAAGGAGGCTGGATTTGTGACTGGACGAATAAACCTGGAACCAGGCCTGACAATGAAATAACTCATTATTCATATGGTTATGCAGCTCAGTTATGTATACTGGATGAAAATGGAAAAATCGAAAAATTTGTAGCAGCTCATGATGCAGGTAAAATTATGAACCCAACCTTGTTTGAAGGACAAATTGAAGGCGCAGTTCATATGGGAATTGGCTATGCACTAACGGAAGAGTTGGAGATGAAAGATGGACAACTGGTAAGTGACAGGATGCGTGACCTGAAAATTCTCAAAGCAGGAGAAACACCTGAAATTATTGTGAAAGGCGTGGAAGTTCCGGATCCTGTTGGCCCATACGGAGCAAAAGGAATTGGAGAGATAGGCTTAGTCCCAACAGCAGCAGCTATTGCCAATGCTTATTGCCAGTTTGATGGAAAGAGAAGAAAAAGGCTTCCAATTTTAAGAAATGATAAATGAAAAAGGCTATAATATAAAATATTGTGGCTAAATTGAAGGAAGTATAAATTTGAAAAGAGCAATGGAATATTGGAATAATGGAGTAGCGCCTATGCTGAAGCTTCGGCGTAAGCATATTGGAAAGGAGGAATTCATGTTTTCCATTATTCCAGTTATCCATCATTCCAAATCAATATATTGATAATTAAAGTGATAATTCATAAAAAACTACAATATATTATATCAAAGCCATGAAAAATTATAAATTATAAATTAACGATCTAAATGTCTAATAAAAAATGAAAAAAGTAACAAAAAAAGCGGTAGATGATTTCTTGAATCAAAAAACATATGCATTTGTCGGAGTATCAAGAAGAGAAAAGCATTTTCCAAATGTTTTGTATAAGGAATTGAAGAAGAAGGATTTTAATCTGATGCCTGTGAATCCTAAAATTGAGGATTATAACGGTGAAAAGTGCTATCCTGACCTGGTTTCTCTGCCTGAAAAAGTGGATGCTGCAATTCTTACTACACCTAAAAGTGAAACTTTAAAAGTTGTTCAGCAAGCTCATGAAAACGGGATTAAGCATATCTGGATACAGCAAGGCGCCCATACCAAAGAAGCAATTGAATATGCTGAGGATAATGAAATGAATGTCATTGCCAATAAATGCTTGTTTATGTTTGCTCAACCGGTTGAGGGACCTCACAAATTTCACCGTTTTATAAACAAAATCTTTGGAGCATTGCCAAAATAACAGACTAACAATATTCAAACTCAGAACTCTTAATTCACTAATCTTAACTCTTAAATCACAAATCAACTAATGCCAATTCTACTTAAAAATGCAAGCTATATTGACTGGAAGAATCTCACATTCATGAATGCCAATATATTAATTAACAGTGAATTAGATAATTCTATTTCATTTATTGATTTAAGTGCTTACTCTCCTGATAAGAAGGAGGTTGAAATATTGGATTGTAAGGGCAAGTTGGTTACAAAATCGTTTGCTCTGGGGCATCATCATGTTTATTCTGCACTGGCTAGAGGAATGGGAGTTCCTAAGAAAACACCATCAAACTTTCATGAAATTCTTAAATACATCTGG
Source organism: Chlorobiota bacterium (assembly GCA_030632095.1). Taxonomy (GTDB): domain Bacteria; phylum Bacteroidota; class Bacteroidia; order Bacteroidales; family B39-G9; genus JAADFW01. The sequence goes on along the minus strand of DAOVJU010000061.1, from coordinate 2,518 downwards.
TGGACTCTTGATAAATCGTTAGATAAGGAGATGATTAAAGCAAGCGCTTATGTTACTGCTATTGCATGTGCAAAAAACGGAGTAACATTTGCTATTGATCATCATGCATCACCAAATGCAATTGAAGGCTCATTGGATATTATTGCCAAAGCTTTTGATGAAGTCGGAGTTTCACATTTATTATGTTATGAAATTACCGATAGAGATGGAAATAAATTCGCTGAAAAAGGCCTTGCAGAGACTGAAAATTATTTGAAAAACAATCAGGGTTTGGTAGGTTTACATGCTGCTTTTACGGTTGGAGAAAAAACACTGAAGAATGCGGTTGACCTGGCAGATAAATATCAATCTGGTATTCATATACATGTCGCGGAAGACCATTATGACCAGGAATTCTCAGAAAAAACTTACAATAAACGGGTAGTTGAACGCTTAAAAGAAGATGGTGTTCTTTGTTTCGAAAAGACAATTCTAGGACATTGTTTGCATATTGATGAATTTGAACGGGATTTAATAGCAAATTCTGATGCATGGATAGTGCAGAATACTGATAGCAACCTGAACAACAATGTAGGATATTTTAATTCAGATGGATTAGGGGAAAACATTATGCTGGGAACAGATGGTATGCATAGTAATATGTTACAAAGTGCCAGATCAGCATTTTTTGTTGGGCAAGGCTTTGATAATATTGGATACCAGGGAATTTATGAAAGATTTAGAAATGTACACCGTTATTTGGCAGGGAATGATTTTAAAGGCGATGGTGAAAATAACCTCGTTATTCTTGATTACGATTCACCTACAGAAATTAATGAGGATAATTTTTTAGGACATTTCATTTTTGGAATTGAAAACCGGCATATTACTGATGTAATTTCAAACGGTAGGTTCATTTTAAAGGATAAGAAAATTGTAAATGTAAATGAGGAAGAAATACTTGGCTTCTCGCGGCAACAATCGCTCAGGTTATGGGAAAGGATGAGCAAAGCTAATTACTATTAGTATTTCCGTAAGCGTTCACAGAGTTAATAAATAAATTGTACTTTAGATTTATGCCGTGAACGGTTACGTATTTCCTTTATATCTTCTGTCTTTTCCCTTCTATTCAATATTCAATATTTGTTAAGAAAAGGCCTTTGGCGGGAGCAGAAAAATTAGCTTTGGAGCGGTCTTTAGCTTTTATAATTTCTTCAAATTCCGCGATTGAGAGTTTATCACGACCAATATCAATCATTGATCCAACAATTGCACGTACCATATTTCTTAGGAACCTATCGGAAATGATAGTAAAAACAAGTAATTCATCATTAATTTCCCAAATAGCAAATTTAATATCACAAATATGGGTTTTAACATCGGTATGAATTTTACTGAAACTTGTAAAATCTTTATACTTTTTAAGTAATTGAGCAGCTTCATTCATTTTCTCAATATTCAACATACCATAATGAAAATGGCTGAGTTCATTTATAAACGGACTTTTGTTCATGGAAATCCGATACTGATATGTTCTCCATTTTGCATTGAACCTTGCATGGATATCATTTTCAACTTGTTTTATCTGTTTAACAGCAATATCATGTGGTAAAAACTGGTTAAGACTAAACAAAAGATCTTTATTTAAATGAAGATTTAACTTCACCGAGTCAAAATGCACAACAAAATACTCTGCATGAACTCCAGTATCTGTTCTTCCTGCTCCAACAGTTATGATTTCCTCCTTCAGGAATGTTGATAAGGTTTTATCCATAACTTCCTGCACAGTAACAGCATTTGGCTGAATTTGCCATCCATGATAATTTTTGCCATTGAAACTTATTTCCAGAAAATATCGCTGTGTTTTTGCCATTATAATGTAATAAAAACTGCAAAGATAGTGAAATATAAAATTATTTTAATACATAAATACATTTGAAAAATCGGCTTAATATTATTATGAGGTGTCTGGGTATTATTAATGCATATCTTTAGCCAATAAAAAAATCAAAAGGATAATTTTTCATGTTCTGATAGAAATCAGGCTTGTTGATAGCCATTTAATTTTAGAAGAGAACAAAAAAATGCATGCAGAAATGGAGCGTGTTGGTGGGAGAGATTATAAAAAATATAGGATTTATCAACGTGATATACTAAAAATACCCAGGGCAAACGCATGAAAACCATTAATGATAGAACCATGATATAAGCATTCTAGTACCCCGTCCTATAAGTTTTACATGTTTTATGGCAATTAGAGATTATATTCATTATTTTTGAAAGGTGAACATCGAACATCGAACGTAGAACGTCAAATGGCAAAAATGAAGAAGCAAACGTATGATCTTGAAGAAAGGCTGCTCAGATATTCTGTACGAATAATTAAGCTTGAAAAGAAAAAGAAATAGGCTCAAGGTTCGACATTCGTTTTTCATTCAATGTTGAATGTTCGATGTTCGATGTTTATTTGTAAATGGACCAGTTGCGAACAATGCTAAACACGATATATATCTGCAAACGTTGATATAGATAGGATTTC
>DAOVJU010000312.1 GCA_030632095.1 Chlorobiota bacterium | reverse complement strand
CAAAGAAACTGCTGTATTTGTTGAAGTATCCAAAAGAGAAGTTTATCAGGATTTAACTAAAAATGATACAAATGAAGGTTCTGAAGCACAAAAATTCATAAGTCGTAAAGCACTATAAAGAATACACAGAGTTTCACAAAATTTATCTGTAAGATTTTTTAAAGCATTATATGAAACGTAACATAGAAATATTTACTATTTTATCGTAAAATTTGGAGTATAAGCGTAGACTCCCGTTAAACTAAATTCAAATTGCCGGAGAACATCAATTTGATCTCTATACCTCTGGTCTTGCAAATGGAATATATTATTATCGATTGCTGATCAATCAGGATCTGATAACGGAAAAAATGATTATGAATAGATAGGCAAGTGTTGCAATCGTGCACCTGGTGAGTAAAATATATTGAGCAAATGGTTATATTTGCATTTATGAACTACCAAATAACTTACCTTTAGGTACTTGAAAATGTATTGAAAAACCGGCACTTATACGTCAGGTTTTTGAAAGTTGAGGCAATTACAAGCATACTTTGCATTTATCCCAATGACTTCAGTTAGATTTTTTTATCAAATAATTTACATTATAAAACTTTTTAAAGAAAGACTTAACATTCTCACTAAAAAACATCTCTATTAACTTATCCGGTGATATCCCAAATTGTAAATCTTTAAGTTTTTTTGTTGTCCAACTTTCATCAAATCCAAGCAAAGGTTCAGGTTGCTTTAAAAACTTTAAGAACCGATTTCTCAATTCCGGGAATTCATTTGCTGTCCCAAGATAATCCAGTTTGTTGATCATGCCATCATAATCAGAACCAATACAAACATGATCCCAACCTTTACCCTGGTAGTTATTATCCATTTTGTATGTAGTTTCCACCACCCTGAAAATATTAGCCATGATCATACATACATAAGCATGCTTGATTTGCTCCTTAGCCTTACCAATTTTTATTAAACGATTATTAATTTTTCTCATCAAACGATTTTTCTTTGTCACGTTTCCGGTCCTACGTTTCCGAGTTTCCAAGTCCTTGATTTCCTGTTCCAAATTATCAATCAATTTCTTATTATTTTTCACTCCATAAGCTTTTCCTTTCATAGCTTTATTTGAAGCGATGCGACCTTCATGCAAAACAATCCCTATTATTCCGTCAGTTTTTATTACCTGTTTAATATCCTCATCATTCAGACTAAGCGTACTAGTGTTAAAATAGTTTTTGGGATTTTTGAATCTTTTATGATCCTCTGTCTTTCTTATGAATGAATCCAGGCTAGGAGCATCCCCAACAGCAGCATGAGAAAAAATAATTGGAACCTTCAAATTTTTATTTTCAAGATATTCATAATATGATTTTCGGGCTTTGGGACTCATATGTTTTACATCAATTAAAATCCTCCTTGTCTTATTTGGAACACCATTCTTATCATTGGTAGAAAGTAAATCCTCAATCATCTTCCAGCCTGCCGGGGTAATTCCTGATTCCTTACCTACTCTTTGGTTAAAGAAAAATGGTAACGATTCACAATGGCCACATAACATATTCCAGAAATGATGCGAAAGACCAATGATGAATGGGGAGTGTGTACTGTCATTATTAGGCCCCCAGGATTTCATTTTAAAGACATTGTCTCGATAAAATTTATTGTAATCACTTACCATGACCTTGGAAGGTCTTTTCTCAAGAAACTTCTCTGGAATATTCGATCCGAGTGAACTGGCTCCTTCTATGGATAATATAATAGAAACAGTGTTTCCGGATTGGAGGTTTCTCGCAAAATCATCATAATCAACTGCAATTTTAAAATTTTTCCCATTACATTGTTTTTTGATTTGTTCTTTCAGATATTCATATTCTCCTACAAGGTCTGCAAAATAATTTATAGGTTCTTCAGCTGTTAACTTTCTTATATTACTTTTCGAATATCCTGTAATATTGCTGATCAATTCTATCATCAAATTACCATTCGATAATTTTGGCATGAACCATTTTCTCTCGAGGGGATAGAGGGAGATGATGATTGCAAATACATCGTTGTTTGCTAATTTCCCAAAATCAGCCTGTGTATTATAAGATCGAAATGTCTGATTCCCCATAATTTTATCCACCAGGGGCCAAACTTCTTTTATAATTTCCTTACAAGCAGGAACTCCACTTCTCTTATTACGATAGTGAGTCATTACGGAATGAGAATGAATATCAATGATACCTTTATCAGACATACTTACAGTTTTAATAATTATAAATTAGCATTGTAGAAATTTGATGTTAAGTATTGTTTTGGGTTTTTATTAGCAAGTTTATCCCAAAGGTCAATTTTAGTGTCTTGTTGTATTAAAAAAGTCATGAACTCAGATTTAAGTTTAGCTTCGCTTTTATCCCTAAGAGTCATAAAATAATCGGTTCCAAAAAGCACCTTATGACCAATATCCTTGTCTATTAACAGTTCATACAAGTCTTTATGTATTTTCTTATTAACTAAGGTATAACTTATGTCAGTATAAACATTTTGATAGGTTTGCATCAAGTATTTGATATGGGTAAACCAACTATTATTACTATTACCTGACTTTGCTTCTTTTATTCCTACATCATCACCAGCATGTGCAAAACAGATTTTTAGATCAGGATATTTTTCCAATACTCTGGCATAATTATACAAGTGGCTGAAATTATCGCAAAACTCCTTTTTCTTTTTTAAATTTTCAGTAATTGGAAAGCTTACCTTGTCAAATTTATTTGGCCAGTTTAGGGCTTGGCCTACAAACGAATTCGGATTAATCATTTCGGCAGTGATATCTCCTAAATAATAAGAGCCAACCTTAGTACAATGGGTCATAATAGGAACTTTTTTGTCACTTGCCCACTTATAAACTTCTTCTAATCCCGGATCAAAAGGATAATACCCCAGCGCAGGATATATCTTTATTCCAACAAATCCCTTTTTCTTTAAATGTTGTCTTGCTTCTGATAGTAATTCACCAGGGCTTCCTGCTCTGGGATCAATTGAGTAAAAGGGGAGACAAGTATCCGGATAATGTGCTTTTATTCTTTTTATCTCATGTATCTGTTGTTTATAATTGTGTTTGGCTTTCCCTGCTCCCATATAATCCATATTCAAACTTAGTATAACAATGTGATCATCTGGATTATAAAAACTTTTTAAATCCTTGAAGATATTCAGTTGACTTTTCATTGTGCCTACTTTCAGAAAACTGGCATACTTTTGAAGAATAGGTCTGTTTTTAAACAGTTTAAGCAACTTGATCATCATGTAAGCACCTATGCCGATATTTAAAATGGGCCAGGCAAACCATGAAACAAATTTTCCGACAAAACCTGAGAGAAATTTTTCTGGGGCATTTTCAATATTAAAAACATGTGTGTGGCAATTATATATTTTATTCATTTCCTTATGTTTTGATTATTTAACACCTACTGTCTTTTTAATGTTGATGATTTTATGCAAAGCCTGAAACCAGAATGGGGCACCAAAGGATACTACCAGAGCCGTAATAAAAAACCCTAACAACTTCAGCAGTAAGGTCCAAACCCAATTAGTTCCGGAAAATAAATAGATAAAAACCTGTTTGATAACACTGAAGAAATTACCAGAATTTTCTTCAAATTCCCTTATTAATTTAGGGTTTTTGAGTTCCTTTTTTAATTCGGCATTCCATCCAATCGGAAGACCAATTGATTCTTTATATTCTTTAAAAAACTCCTTACTGACTTCAACTTCCTCAATATTGGAATATTTATTATCAAACTCCTCAGCCAATGTAACAATGCTTTTTTGAAGATGAGTATTAGTCCACAACTCCGATGATAACTTGATGAAATCAATATTAAACAGGATAGCAATTACCAATCCTGTTATTAAAAGAGGTTTCCTGAGCAACCTTTTATATGTATGATTTACCCTAAGCATATATTCATTGTACCAGCTCTCAATACTTGAGATAAAACTTTCCGTTTTTTCTTCAGTAGCTTCTTTGGCTATTTCGAAATATAGTTTAAAGTTCCTTGTTGCATCGCTTTCAGGTAAGGAATCTATTCCTGTTTTCAAATCCGAAAACATATCTGTTGATTCTTTTTCATGATATTTTATTTTCCCGGTCTTTTTATCCTGCGTAAAAGAATAAGCTTTTCCTTCTTCAATGATAAGATCAGTTAATACTTCTGCAAATAACCTGGGGGCTATATACGATGTGATCCTATTATATTTAATTGATAAACTTTCTATAAGGGGATGGCGATATAATCTGGCAGTCCAGTTTAATCCGTTAGATTCTCCCAGCATTATTGTTAGCATCCTTTTTAAAAACCTTCCCTTTCGATTTGTCCGGGAGGCATACCAATCGATCAACCATGAAACAAACAGGGATAGGAGCAATACAATAAATATTAATGCTATGGCAAATTCAATAATGTGTAGATCAATCATAATATTGGTTTTTAGTTTAAAATATGTTTATTGTAGAACACACAAATATAAATAAATAATTTGGAAAAATCCAATAAAATATCCATATCAGCATCAATTCAGCAAATAGAAAAATTTAATATAGTTAATATTTCAAGAAATAGCAAGCACAATACACCCTTATTACGAATGGTTTAGCCGCCGTTTAAATAAGCTGTGTGAAAATACAACAACAAACATAAAGAATTATTTCAGGATTTACAAAAAATAAGGATTGTTAATATTTGGATATAGAATTAATTACACCAAAGCTTGAAACATATAATTAGCATTACAAAAGCAAAATTATTCCGCACTCGTTACACTTGTCCGAATACCGGCGGAAAAGAGTACGAGCTGATATTAAACATTCCATTTCTATAATATTTTCAGAGGAACTTAACCCGGAAAATTCACGAATTTTCTGCGATTAAGAAATACCAACAAATTTGGTTTCTTTTCAATCTCCAAATTTGGGTATTTCTAAATCGGGGTTTCCCGTTTTGCTTTCCTCTATCCATCGCACATTCATACAATTCACTATGTTCTTGTATGAATAAAACGGGTTAAT
>DAOVJU010000228.1 GCA_030632095.1 Chlorobiota bacterium | reverse complement strand
TTCTTTATCAATAACATCTTTTGGAATGTCGGCTTTATCAATAGAAATTGGGTTCATAGCTGCAACTTGCATAGCAACATCTTTACCAACCTGAATATCTATTCCACCTTTGTTCATGCCAACTAATGTAGCTAACTTGTTTCCCGGGTGAATATAAGCGGTTACAGATTCTGCTTCAACTTTATCGAAATATGACAAGTCGAGTTTTTCGCCAATTATCCCAACTTGTTCAATTACTAAATCATTAACCGATTTAGAATCTAAAGTAAGGTTTTTGAGCCCTTCAATATCTGCAGGGGTTTCTTTCAATGCTTTATCAGCAATTTTGTCTACAAATTTTATAAAATCTTTATTTTTAGCAACAAAATCAGTTTCGCAGTTTAACACAACCATAATACCCTTTTTGCCATCACTTGTTATTTTTGCTAAAACAACACCTTCAGTTGCTTCACGGCCAGCTCTTTTACTTGCAAGTTTCTGACCTTTTTTTCTTAATATATCTATAGCTTTATCAAAATCACCATCTGCTTCTTGTAAAGCATTTTTACAATCCATCATACCAGCACCGGTGGTTTTTCTTAATTTGCTAACTTCTGATGCGCTAATTTGAGCCATTTTTAAATGTTTTTATCAATTAAACGATGATTAATTTTTTATTTATCCTCTGTTTTAGTTTTTTCTTCCTTTTTTACTTCAGCATTGGGTTTTGTTTTCACCACTTCTGGTTTTTCTTCTTTAATGTCTTTTTCTTTTGCAGGTGATTTTCTGGCTGCTGATTTTTTTGTTTCAGTTTTTTCTTCCTTTTTGGCAGGTCTTTTCTCCGCCCTTTTTTCTTTTAATTCGGCTTCTTTTTCCCGCTCAATTTTTCTTTCTTCTAATCCTTCCTGAACTGATTTTGCAAGCATACTGACAATAAGATCAATTGACTTTGCAGCATCGTCGTTTGCCGGAATGACAAAATCTACAAGGTTTGGATTTGAATTTGTATCAACAATAGCAAAAACAGGAATATTTAATTTTATAGCTTCTAAAACAGCAATTCTTTCTTTTTGAATATCAACAATAAATAATGCAGCCGGTAATCTTGTTAGATCTGCAATACTGCCTAAATTCTTTTCGAGTTTTGCTCTTTGACGTTGTATTTGTAATTTTTCTCTTTTAGATAAATGGTTGAATGTTCCATCAGTAGCCATTTTGTCAATTGACGACATTTTTTTAACAGCTTTTCTGATAGTGGGAAAATTTGTTAGCATTCCACCAGGCCAACGCTCTGTCACATATGGCATACCAATAGCCTTAATTCTCTCAGCAACAATGTCTTTCGCCTGTTTTTTAGTTGCAACAAAAAGAATTTTCCGGCCTGATTTTGCAATTTGTTTCATTGCGTTTGATGCTTCGCCAAGCTTTGCTACCGTTTTATGCAAATCAATAATATGGATACCATTACGTTCCATAAATATGTAAGGAGCCATATTTGGATCCCACTTTCTTTTTAAATGCCCAAAATGAGCTCCTGCATCGAGCAGTTCGTTAAATGTAATTTTTGACATTGAATTATTTTATTTTAGATTGTTTACATTCTGTATAAAACAATTGCCAGGTAGTTCCTAAACAAGGAAGTCTTAGCAATTTAGATACTAAACTTTTATTTTAAAAGAGTCTATCGTTTACTGAATTGGAACCTCTTTCTTGCTTTCTTTTGTCCTGGTTTTTTTCGTTCAACTTTTCTTGGGTCTCTGGTAAGCAGACCATTTGATTTAAGTACTGGTTTATTTTCTTCTTTTACTTTTACCAATGCCCTTGAAATAGCTAAACGTATTGCTTCGGCCTGGCCTTTAATTCCTCCGCCTATCACATTAACCTTCACGTCGTACTTGCCTTCTACTTCAACTAATCGTAAAGGCTGATTAACAATGTAGTGTAATAAACCTTTTTGAAAATATTCTGTATGATCTTTTTTATTTACTACAATTTTTCCTGAACCTTCGCTTAAATAAATCCTGGCAATTGAGGCTTTTCTTCTACCAATAGCATTTATTATTTCCATACTGATTATTTAATTGTATTTAAATCAACTTTTTTGGGCTTTTGAGCTTCGTGTTTATGTGTCTCATCAGCATATACATACAAATTTCTGAATAATTCGCGGCCTAACCTGTTTTTAGGCAGCATTCCTCTAACAGCTTTTTCAACCAATTCAATTGGATTTTTCTTCATTATTTCATCCGCAGTTCTTATTTTTTGCCCTCCGGGATATCCTGTATGTCTGATATATTGTTTTTTAGTTAATTTATTGCCTGTCAACCTGACTTTTGAAGCATTAATAATAATTATATTATCCCCGCAGTCGACATGAGGTGTAAATTCAGCTTTGTACTTTCCCCTAAGGAATTTAGCTGTTATTGAAGAAAGCCTGCCTAATATTGCATCCTGGGCATCAATTAAAACCCACTTTTTATTTACAGTCGCTTTATTTGCTGAAACTGTTTTGTAACTTAATGTGTCCACTTTAAACCTGTCTTTTTATATAATACTTATATATTAATAAGATCCATTCTGAATTTATGGACTGCAAAAATACAATTATTTTATTAATGCACAATTGTTATAAACAAATTAATTGTTAATAATTATTTCCAATCTTTTTTCCATGCATATATTATTATTAATCTGCGTGTTAATATCTTTTAGCGCTTGATAATTAACGTGTTTTTGGTCAGAAGCTTTAATTCACCTTTTTACAAATTTGCATTTTACACAATAAAATAATTCAAATTACGATTTATTAAAAATATCTTTTTCTTTGCATTTCAAATTTTTGCAATTAAAAAAACAACTATTTCATAATCTTATGCATCTTTATTAAGCACATTTTGGAAACATGCAATAAATGTTACGTGTAAAAGATATAGATCATTATTCATTTTATTTATTGGGCCTGATAATTCTTGTTATCGGTTTACCCTGGTCTCCTTTTTTAATAAGCCTGGCGCAAGCAATAATATTAACTAACTGGATTTTAGAAGGAAATTTTACTGAGAAATTTAAATTGTTGATTAGAAGAAAAGGCGCCTTGCTGTTTCTCTCTATATTCATATTACATTTATTGGGAGTATTATATTCTTCAGATATACAGATGGCCTTTAAGGATATAAAAATAAAATTGCCAATGTTCATTTTCCCCGTGGTAATTGCTACAACAAAGCCAATAACAATAAATCAGTTAAAAAGAATACTGGTCTTTTTTATCAGTACGGTTTTTATTTCAAGTATTATAAGTATAGTCGCATTACTTGGATTAACCAATCATGATATTATAGATATTCGCTCTATTTCTTTATTTATTTCTCATATCCGTTTTGCGTTACTTATAAACATCTGTATTTTCTCTACAGGATATTTAATTTTAATTTCTGATAAGAAAAAACGTATTGTCGCAATAATATACTGGCTTTTACTAACCTGGTTCATTTCTTTCCTTTTTATTTTGCAGTCTTTAACTGGTATAGTTGTTTTTATTATTACTTCAGGATTTTTATTAATTCGCTGGAGTGTTCTTAATTCTAAAAAATACTATAAGATTTCCGGGTTAATATTTTCTGTTTTATTACCTGTAATTCTTATAACTTATATTCTATATGTAATTAATAAATATTATTCTGTAGATGAGGTAAATATTAATCAATTAGAACAATTTACCAAATTGGGAAATAAGTACTCACATAACACTGATTCCAGGCAAATAGAAAACGGCCATTATGTATGGTTATATATATGTTATCCGGAACTGGAAACTGAATGGAATAAAAGAGGTAGTATTAAATACAACCAGGAAGATAAGAAGGGACAGCAAATTAAGTTTACCCTGATACGATTCTTAACCTCAAAAGGATTACGAAAAGACGCAAAGGGTGTTGCAAAATTAACAGATGTTGAAATTGATTACATTGAAAAAGGATTTGCCAACCATATTTATATTAATACATTTGGGATTTACCCGAGAATATACCAGATTATATGGGAAATAGATCAATATTTGCAAGGAAAGAATCCAAGCGGGCATTCTGTAACACAGCGATTTGAATATTATAAATCAGCATTTAACATATTAGAAAGGAATTTTGCATTTGGTGTTGGTACGGGAGATGTAAAAAGTTCATATGATAATTATTATAATGATTCAAATTCAAAACTCGATACAAAATGGAGGTTGCGTGCACATAATCAATACATTACATTTATTGTTACATTTGGTTTAATAGGCTTTGCCTGGATAATAATGTCTATTGTTATTTCAATTATTAAAGAACAAGGATTTAAAAACTATTTATTTATTTTCTTCTTCTTTATTGCATTTCTTTCAATGATTAATGAAGACACACTGGAGACACAAGCAGGGGCAACTTTTTTTGCTTATTTTTACAGTTTGTTTTTATTCGGATTTAAAACAAAAACACAGAAGAACCTTTTCGATGAACAAGAAAATATTGAGGGGGCAATCTAAAGAAAGAGAAAAAGTACTGGTTATGAATAAATTCATGCAGGAAGCAATACGGCTTTCACTCGAAAATGTCAATAACGGAGGGGGCCCGTTTGGTGCTGTTATCGTGAAAGATGGTAAAATAATTGCAACTGGTACAAATCAGGTAACGTGTACTAATGATCCAACTGCCCATGCAGAAGTTCTGGCCATTAGGGAGGCTTCACAAAAACTAGGTTCATTCGATCTTTCAGGTTGCACTATTTATACTTCTTGTGAACCTTGTCCTATGTGCTTAGGTGCAATTTATTGGGCACATATAGATGCAATTTATTACGGCAACACAAAAAAAGATGCAAAACAAATAGGCTTTGATGATTCATTTATTTATGACGAAATAGAAAAACCTATTTCTCACAGGAAAATTAAAACATCACAAATGCTTCCTGCTGAAGCAATTAAAGCATTTAAAGCCTGGCGGGAAAAGGAAGATAAAATTAATTATTAACCTTCTTTAATGAATAAACTCCCTGTTGATTTCTATAAACGTGATGTTCTTAAAGTTGCTCCTGAACTATTAGGCAAGTCACTTGTTAGAAGACAAGGAAATAATTTATCAAAATATTTAATTATTGAGGTAGAAGCATATCGTGGAGAGGAAGATCTTGCCTGTCATGCCAGTAAAGGCAGGACAAGCAGAACTGAGGTTATGTATCACAGTGGAGGTGTTTTGTATATTTACCTCATATATGGAATGTATTGGATGCTAAATATTGTTACCGGTCCGGAGAATTTCCCTCAAGCTGTTTTAATTCGGGGTTTAGAAGGGTTTAATGGCCCGGGAAAACTCACAAAAAAGCTTATTATTGATAAAAGCTTTTATGGTGAAAATCTTGTTGAATCAGACCGTATTTGGATTCAAGATAATGATCAAGTGTGCGATTATTGTACAACACCCCGTGTTGGAGTTGATTATGCAGGTTCAAAATGGAAAAATAAACCATGGAGATTTCATTTGAAATTATGAATTATGAATGAAAAATTAAATTGGTTACAATAAAAGATAATCCTGGTCTTCTTTTTAAGTGCATTAAAAAAACAATTTTAACTTAGCGGTTCAAACTAAAGGTATAATTAACATGGACATTAAAATTCTCTTTTTTGGTGTAATTGCAGACATTACTTCATTAGATGAGATTTCTTTTTCTAACGTTCAGGATACGGATACATTGAACGAAATTCTTTTGGAAAAATACCCGGATATTGCAAAATATAAGTATTTATTGAGCGTAAACCATGAAATAATTAAGGACAATAAATCTTTAAATAATAATGACGAGGTTGCGCTTTTACCGCCATTTGCAGGAGGATAAAAATTAGTTGAAAGATTAAAGTTCAAAGAAATTGACTTATGGAAAGTACATTTTTAGTTAATGGGGCAATAGCTCCGGATATGGTTTCTAAAAGCATTGCTTCGCATAATGAAAAATTATATATTGGGGCCCATTCAATATTCCTTGGGCAAGTTAGAGACGATGTTATTGAAGGAAAAAAAGTTATAGCCATTGATTACACTTGTTATACAGAAATGGCTGATA
>DAOVJU010000225.1 GCA_030632095.1 Chlorobiota bacterium | reverse complement strand
ATCTATAAAACAAACATTGCCGTCAATGGTTTACAAGGAAATAAAAGAAAAAGAATCTGAGGCAAAAGCTAAAGAAATTGGTAAAGATTTACCATATTTAGGTAATTTAAAAGATTTTTCTAATGCTTCACCAACTTCAAATGCAGTAGCATCAGGAACTTTTGATGAAAATCAAGGTGACGACTTACCATTCTAATAAATGAGTAACCTACAAGTAAATGAACCACCGGTGCATGGTTATAAATTATTTGCCGTGCCCGGTGAATTATTACATGGTAAATTAATATCAGATTGGAAAACTATTAATGATAAATACAAAATTATTGATTGTATCCAAATTATAAAAGGTGATATATTACCAAGCGTATTACCTTTGTTAGCTTACGGCCAATATATTGATATTAATGATATTTGGTATAAATATAAGAAATCATCAATTTTATACTTTTTGATATGCGAAGAAATCCTGAAGATAGATTCCAACATGAATTTATAATGTTTTTTGGTCAAACTTGGCCTGAACATCGAGATAGATTATTTGAAGTTTATAATAATCCAAAAAATGAAGCTCATGGTGCTTATCGTAAATCTATGGGTATGCAAAAAAATGTATCTGACTTAGTTTTACAACGTCCTGAATTTGGTACATTAGTAGGTATTGAATGCAAAGCACCAAATAGTGAATGGTCACGAGACAAAATACTAAATCAATTTAATTGGGGCTTAGAAACAATTAAACAAGGCGGTTTTTATATCATGACATCTAATATGGATTTGCTGAAAGAATTTATAACTGCCATAATGAATAATGATATTAAAAATGTTCTGTTAACTCAGGCAGTAGCCTTAACTTTTGTAAAAACCCAACTTAAAAATAAAACCATAAAATTTTGAAACCATGAATTACATACAATGTACAGAAGCATTTATTATTATATCAGGATTATTTGCTATTCATAGAATGTCTTTTGGTAAAAAAACAACTAAAAAAACAATGTTTATTGACTTTATGGTTGTTTTGTTTAATATTATTTATTTTGGATTTAAATACGGATATGCGTTATGAAAAAACAATATCACAAACTAGAATTAACATTTGCAGGTATATTTTTAGTAATTTACTTGGTTATGATTGGGATTTATCCCTATGTTGAAACAAACATAGCTTATGATGAAATTGCAGGACTTTTATTTATTGGTTCAGTGTTTTTAGTTAGTCGGGTATCCTGGCAAAAATTTAAAAAGACATTGAAATGAGAACAATATTATTATTAATAGCCCTTTTGTGGCCAAATACGGAAAAATTACAATATCCCGTGTATAACAATCAGTCAAATATTCAAATAACATATGAATATTTGAATATAAAAAGCGTTTTGGGATTTAAAGGGCATGAATGGACTGTAATTAATAAAGACACCCTTAAAGTAGGTGTAAATGAATTTTATTATGTATTAGAAAGTAATTTAGCTGTTGAACTTAAAATTTACAAATATGTTCCTTGATGACCAACTAATTGAAATAGGCAGAAATGCGAAAACTGATAATGAAAAAGGTATTTTTGATGCGATAAACAAAATGAGCCAAGTTTGTTTTTTAAATCTCACAAAAAACATAAAAGAAAATACTAACAATCAAAATGTAATAGCCCAATTTAAAAGAGTAAACAACACTTGGAAATTGGCAGTTGATGAACTTGAAAAAGAGGGTATTAATTTTGTGAAACGTGAAGGTTTTGAAATAATATTAAAAGGTAAAAAAGATTTAGAACCAATAGTAAAAGCTTTGGGTATATGAAAAACAAACAAATTATACAAGCAACAATAATAACAATATTAACTTTTGTTATTATTTATTTAAGCATCGCATATATAAATAATGAATTAAATGCAAGCTTATGGAATCCAGATATAAGAGCTATACATGTTGGATTATCTTCATGGTTATCGTTTTCAATAAGTGCTATATACATACAATTTGATAAAGACATATGAGCAAACTACTATCACAAGAAGAATTAGCAGAATTAGTCATATATGCTGACAATATACATGATATCCTGAATCAATATGAATTCAATTATAATCTAAAGATGGAATTTAGAAAAATTGAAAAATCAGTAAAAGCAATAACTAAATTTACATTTGGGCAAAGTTCAATTGGCGAGCTAGATGATTGGAAAATATCAATAAGAGATTTTACTCAGGAATTAATTAAAGATAATGTTCATTTAAAGGAAAGTAAATGAAACTAATCCTACAGCCAATAAAATTAAATAACCATCAAAAAGCTGAATCAGTAAAAACAGCTAAATTTAAAGCAACCAAATGGATATAGATAAAGGATTGATAGTACTTAGTTTATTCAATGGCATGAATACAGGTAGACAAGCTTTTGAAGATTTAGGAATAAAGATCGATAAATATTATTCAAGCGAAATAAAACCGGCTGCAATTAAATTAACACAATATCATTTTTCAGATACCATACAATTAGGTAATATTTTGAACTGGAAAGAATGGAATATTGATTGGAAATCTATTAATATTATTTTATCTGGTTCACCATGTCAAGATTTAAGTATTGCCGGAAAACGTGCAGGAATAAATGGTAATAGAAGTTCTTTATTTTGGGTATTTATTGAAATATTAAATCATATCAAAAAAATAAATCCAGATGTTTTATTTTTGCAGGAAAATGTAGGTAGTGCATCAAAAAAAGATGTGGGAATTATGTCACGAGCTTTAGGTATTTATCCTGTTCGAATTAATTCAAAATTAGTAACAGCTCAGTTACGCGATCGATATTATTGGACCAATATAAGAACTAAGCAAGATGGTTTATTTGGTGATATAGTTTCTGATATTCCACAACCAAAAGACAGGAAAATAATGTTTAAAGATATTATTGAAAGTGGGTATGTTGAAACTGAAAAAGCTCAAACATTATTAATGAGTGAACATAAGACATTCGGTTTTACTGATAATGAAAAATTAAATAAATATGTAAATTTGCGAAAAAACCAAAACAGGCAGTTGCCTAATTTGGTCTACATAGAAAACAACGAAATAAAAGTTAAAACCAACACAGTTAAGGGATTTGATACTTTAACAAAAAACGATTGTTTAAATTTGGCGTTTCCAACATCAACTACAAGGCGTGGGCGAATAACAAAAGGTAAAAGCCCGGCATTATTACAATCAAACGAACCATTGCATTGTTTAGATAATCAAAAAGTTAGATTATTAAATAAATCAGAACTTTGTAAACTTCAAGGGTTTCCCGGCAATTACTGTGACACTTTAAGCAGAAGTCAAGCAGCTAGTTTATTAGGTGATGGATGGAATTTACCCACTATTAAACATATGTTCCAATATTTAAAGCCCCCTACTAAATAAATAGTAGAGGGCAAACCATATGAAAAAACAAAAAAAACCTAAATTTTTATAATGCGGATATTTCTTTAATTATATTAAAAATGAAGTTCCTGCAAAGCTTATTAAATGCATCCTGCCTATCACCATTTGTTTTAAACTCAATTATTTGTTTAACCCCTATTAAGTAAGATTCTTGCTCTAATTTTATAATACTTATTAACTTATTTTTGTCTACTTTTATTTTATGATAATCTAATTTCCCTGGTAGCCCTAAATTTTGCACATCAAAATTATTCCTTAAATCTTCATCACTATATTTTTCAAAGCTAAACTTGAGTATATTAGTAAATATATCTTTATATTTAATAGTATCTGATAACATTAATGTTTTAAAATTTCTACTATTAAAACTAAATCCAGAAACTATATTTTTAATATATATTTCAATAGCAATTTCAAAAGCTGGAATAAATGAATTATGTTCAATCTTTTCTACTACCTTATCTATTGTCGCAATTAAACTAATATGTTCTTTTTTGTTTTTAACTTTAAACTCTTCAAAATCTAATATAATTTTTTCATTCTGGTTACTTGAAACTCTAGCAGTAATATATGCCCTCGCTGTTTGCGCTACCTGTACAATTAATACTGTAACAATTCCTATCAACTGTATAATAACAACATTATCAGTTTGCATTAAAAAATCTTTCATTTATTAAGTTGTTTATATTATTTAAAATTCAATATTAAATTTAGCTTTTCTTTTTTTATATCTATGTATTGAAATACGCTTAAAAATCCATGCCGTTGCCATTCCTGAAAAAATAGTATAACTCATATCAGCTAAAGAGATTTCTTTTCCCATCATAACATCTAAATATTCTTTACCCATAGCTGAAAAACTTACCATTATCAAAGCAGCCCGATACTTATATTTGTAAGTATCAATATCTTTTTCACCCCAATTAGGGTTATTGCCAAAAGATATATAGGAAACTCCACCAATAACACTTCCAGCAATACTGTGTTTTGCCTTATCTGGCTTAAATGACCAATCTTCACTTAATTGTATTTGAGCATTAACAGAAAATGTAAATAAAAATAATATTATAATTAGTTTTTTCATTATATTACTCCTTTTCCGTTACTATCCATATATGCCTCAAATATATCTGTTAAATCATTTACGTTTTGCTGATTTAAAGAGCTTGACATTCCGCCCATTGCATATTGGCGAATTGTGAAATTATCAGCTGCGGATATATTATTTCTTGCCATCATAAATAAATTTATATTAACTGGATTTGCGGATATATCAGTATCTACACCTAATAATAACTTATTTTGGTATAACTGCACAGCGTTATTTGCACTCCTATTTGTAACAAATAACCCAAGTCCTATGCCATTTGCTGCCACAATAGTCCCCCCATTTATCGAACCCGTTGCTTGACCGCCTCCGTTAAGTATCGCTATTTGGCTAAAATTAACGCCATCAAAAGCACCTATATCGAAACCTGACGCATCAACAAATGTTCTTGTATATAAAAATAATGATGCACTATTTTGTATAAAATTAACACCTTGCGAATCGGGATTGTAATTACTATCAATATATTGTGTTGTCCCATTTCCAGTAAAGCCCTCAAAGGGTACAAAAGCAGGTGCATTGACTAAGACTGCGTTATGTGTACCTGGATTTTTCCAATTTGTAAGAGCTTCACCATTGTTATTTGTATGAGCTGCAAAAACATAAAGCACATCTTTTTTTGCCCAAACTCCAGAGCTGACGAAGCCCTTCACCATTGTATTTTGGGCTGCTGCAATTAAATCATTTGGCTTTGTTGTCCATGAATCATATACTGCTTGATATTCTGAGATAAAACCTTCTGATTTCAATAAACCAATCTTACCAAACAATCCAACCTTACCAAAAAGACTAACCTTTTTTAATAAACTCATGATATTGAACTTATAGGAACTAACCGAACATTTGAAACTTCAATATCATCAACATCACCAACAAAAGCTATGAATTTTGGAAGTGAACCGAAATTATACCAATCAGCAACAATTAACGGTGTTGAATCTGTATGTATGTTTTGCATATCTGCAATTGCGGATGGTTTTTCCTCACTACCATAAATCACTATTGACGGTGCAACCGTTCTAATTAATCGTATTGGTATATCATCACCAATTTTTGCACGTCCTGTATTTTGGACTTCATATAATGTGTCTACTGCATACATAATATTATAGTTTTAAATTTATAGTTTTCCTTTTATTACTTGTTCAAACAAATCTAATCCAGTTAAATTATCCCGAACCCTTGCTATAATCTTATCACCTGGTCTTAATGCATATGGTTCACCTGTATCTTTTGAAAACGTCCATCTGCCAACATAAGCACCATTTTTAAATGGTGAAGTATAGTCATACATTGTGAGTGCTATATCTAAATTTGTCTTCCATAAAGCTAATGGAATTTCAACACCGTTTGATTCAATTAAAATTTCCACACCATTTGTCAAACCACCATTAATAGCACCAAAGTTACTTGATGTAAATTCAGTTAACCCATCAGTTATAACAATAAATATTCTTTCAATAAAACTTAATTCAGTTGCTGTCCAAATAAAATCAACAGGTGTTCCACTTCCATCAACTGCCATATCTTGACTGCCACCATTTAAAAGCCTTTGATTTATTCCCTGTTCTACGTAT
>DAOVJU010000074.1 GCA_030632095.1 Chlorobiota bacterium | reverse complement strand
ATAAAGATACTTATATTGAATCCAATGTTAAGATCGGGAGCAATAGACAAATATATCCATTTGCAAGTATTTATAAGGATACTGTTATTGGCAAGAATTGCGAAATCCAATCCGGAAGTGTTATTGGAGGAATAGGTCTTGGCGATGTATGGTATAAAGGTAAGTTTCACAAATTTGTTCACCTTGGAAGTGTAAAAATTGAAGATAATGTAAGTATTGGAACCAATGTAAGTGTTTTAAAAGGCATGATTGAAGATACCATTATTGGGGAAGGGACAAAGATTGCGAACAATGTAAACATTGGACATAATGTTATTATTGGTAAGAACTGTTATATATCTTCAGGAACAACAATAGGTGGAGCATGTATTATTGAAGACAATTGCTGGATATCTGTTGGAGTTACGCTGAACGACCATGTTCAAATGAAAAGAAATAGTAAAGCTGGAACCGGGTCTGTTTTAATAAAAAATACGCTTGAAAATGGATTTTATTTAGGAAATCCTGCTAGAAGAATTTCTGATCGAATAGATTGAAACATCATGCAAGAATTCAAAATCAACAATAGTTTAATTGGGGAAAAACATCCTGTTTACATCATTGCCGAATTGTCAGCAAATCATGAGCAAGATTTGAAGCTTGCACAAGAAACTATTCATGCAATGAAAGACAGTGGGGCTGATGCTGTTAAATTACAAACATTTACTCCTGATTCAATTACACTAAACTCAAGCAGGCCCTGGTTTCAAACCAGAAAGGATAGTTTGTGGGCAGGACAAAAAATGTATGATTTATATTTAAAAGCATATACTCCCTGGGAATGGCATGAAAATCTTAAAGAGCTGACAGAAAGCTTAGGAATGGATTTTTTTTCATCACCATTTGATTTGAAAGATGTTGAACGTCTTGCCTCAATTGATGTTCCGGCTTATAAAATTGCTTCCTTTGAAATAACAGATATTCCATTGATTGAAAGTGTTGCAAAAAAGCAAAAACCCATAATTTTATCAACTGGAGTGGCAGAATATGATGATATTAAACTTGCTGTTGAAACATGTTTAAATGCTGGAAACAAAGAAATTGCATTACTTAAATGTACTTCAGCATATCCAACTCCTATGCAAGATGTCAATTTATCTTTAATAGGCAAATTGAAAGAAGATTTTCCGGTTATTGTTGGCTTATCAGATCATACAAAAGGAATAGCAATTCCCGTTTCAGCAGTTACATTGGGAGCCAGAATAATTGAAAAACATTTTATTCTTGATAAAAACAGAAATGGTTTGGATAAAGAATTTTCTTTAGATCCTGTAGAGTTTTTTCAAATGGTAAATGAGGTAAGAAATGTTGAGCAAGCCATAGGTGAAGCTGATTATGAGTTAACAGAAAATATGCAAAAAGCAAGATCATCAGCCAGGTCATTGTTTGCTATAAAAAAGATTAATCAAGGTGAAGAATTAAATGCCGATAATATAAAATCCCTGAGGCCTGCTTTAGGTTTACATCCTAAACATTTCTACGAAATACTAGGAAAAAAAGCCCTTTGTTTAATAGAGAAAGGAACACCTCTGGATTTCAATATGATTGAATAACTAAAATATATTGATTGTTGTTGGTTATGTTTTTTTTGTAACACAATATCACTAACTTTATTGAGATTAGTACAAAAAATTGCTATTATGAAACATTCATGCACTAATTTACATACAAGGAAATGATTATAACATAGATGTTCCATCGGTACTTGAAAGTAAATACTTGCTTTTTGTGCAAATGTTAAATAGAAGATAACTAACTACAGATAAAATTTTAAACAGATGAAAACTCCATTTACATTTTTACTAGTAGTATTGATATCATTTGGTTATTCTCAGTATTCTACTGATAGTCTGATTTTATCACTACCATTTAACGGAAATACAAATGACGAAAGTGGTAACGAAAACCACGGAGTTAATTATGGCGCTACATTAACAAGTGATAGGTTTGGAAATGAAAATTCTGCATATGATTTTGATGGGATTGACGATTTTATTGAAATTCCAGATAATAATGACATTGACTTAGTAAAATCTTTCACCATACAGGTTTGGATAAATCCTGATAGTATTTCAGGTGGTAGAAATATATTAGGAAAACAGTGGTGTAATTATCAATTTGCATACAACTTATCAATAGTTGATGGGAAATTAAGTTGGGCGTGGAATGAATGGGGTAGTTGTACATATTCGAATGGATATAAATCCGATAATGCTGTCATAGACGAATCTCAGAGCACACATATTGTAGTTATTCATAATGAAAATTATATAAAATTTTATATTAATGGAGAATTAATAAATGGATCTCTTATAAATGGAGAGTATAGCCAAATATTTAATAGCAACCAGCCTCTGAGAATTGGGGTTTATAAATTACTTTCAGGTGAGCTGACAAGTTTTTTCGATGGTGTAATTGATGATATTCGAATTTGGAATTATGAGTTAAGTGAAGAAGAGGTTCTGGAGTTGTATTCCCCAGCCGAAAATAATCTGGTCGTATATTTTCCTTTTAACGGAAACACTAATGACGAAAGCGGTAACGAAAACCATGGGATTAATTATGGTGCAACTTTAACAAAGGATCGTTTTGGAAATGAAAATTCTGCATATGATTTTGATGGGATTGATGATTTTATTGAAATTAATCCAATAGAAGCACTCAGCAGTGTAGGAGATTTTACTTTGTCAGTATGGTTTAAATTTGAAGACTGGACAATCCAAACAGAACAAAATGGTTATTTTAACATTCAGCACATATTTTGTGGTCATTCTTATTCAGGAACAACAACATCAAGTTTTCTTAAAGATGGATTTAATATTAATGTTTCATTACGCAATGATTCCGTGGAAGAGCTGAGAAATTCAACAATTGATATTGATGGAACTATCTACCCAACTATTGTGCAAACATCTGATTTATTAGATAGATGGCATCATAATGTTTTTATTCGTGAAGGCCAACAGACTTATCACTACTTCGATGGTGTATTGATGACCGAAAACTATAATGATGGAAGCATACTGGATGTAATGCATAATATATACATTGGTACTTTTTCCGGTAATAATCCAAATTATGATGATCGTAACTACAATTTCAATGGGAAAATTGATGATGTGTATATTTTAAATCGTGCTATTAGCGAAGAAGAGGTTCTGGAGTTGTATTCTCCAGCCGAAAATTATCTGGTCGTATATTTTCCTTTTAACGGAAACACTAATGACGAAAGCGGTAACGAAAACCACGGAGTTAATTATGGCGCTACATTAACAAGCGATAGATTTGGAAATGAAAATTCAGCTTACGAATTTGATGGTGTTGATGATTTTATTAAAATAGTTCCTCAATCTGATGTATCTGAAATTGGAGATTTTACAATTGGGGTATGGACTTATCTAAATGAATGGGAAATTCAAGCTGGAATTGCCGACGGTCTTTATGATCGGCAATATGTATTTGAAGGATGTTCTACATCAGATACTTCAACAAGTGATTTTTTAAGGCCTGGTTTTCGAATTATGTATGATTATTCTGATAGCTATGAGGAATTATTGCATAACTCAATTCTATATGATTCTGTGGATATTATGAATAATTTGTTAGCAACAAATACACCGATGGATTTAAGTGGATCATGGCATTTTGTAGTGTGGATGCGTAACGGGTCTCAGGATTACACTTATTTTGACGGTGAATTAGTAAACTCAACATATTCTTCACAAAATAATAGAAGTACTCTATTAAACATGCAACATCCATGGTTTATAGGAACTTTTGCTGGAAATAATCCAAACTATAACAATTTTAATTACAATTTTGATGGCAAAATTGATGATGTGTATATTTATAATCGTGCTATTAGCGAAGAAGAGGTTCTGGAATTATATAATTACGAAGAATCAAGTTCATTCCAAATAAGCCCTTCAGACACCACAATTTGTGCCGGAAACCAAATTATACTTTCTGTTCCTGATTCTGCTGATAGTTACCTGTGGAGCACCGGTGAAACTACTTCTTCAATAATTGTTAATCCAGTGGTTGAAACTACATTTGAAGTAACAGTAGTTTATAATGATGAGGTATATGCAGACCAAAGTATTGTGCATGTATATGCTGACGTAGAATTAGGTGAAGATATTGAAATCTGTCAGGGCAGCGAAGCAGAAATACATGCAGGAGAAGGTTTTGAGAATTATTTATGGAACACAGGTTCTATTGAAGAATATATAACGGTAACAGCTCCGGGATTATATTGGGTAACAACTGAAAATGCAGCAGGCTGTATTTCTTATGATACAATAGAGCTTGTTTATAATAATAATTGTATTGAATTCATCGGGTTCCAAAAGATCAGCCAGACAGAAGGCAATTTTGATGGGATATTAAATAATTATGACGGGTTTGGATTTTGTATCGACACCATTGGCGACCTTAATAACGATGGAATTACGGATGTTGCTGTTGGAGCTATCCATGATGAAGACGGTGGTACCAACTGCGGTGCACTTTGGATATTATTCATGAACGAAGATCATACAGTAAACCATTCCCAGAAAATAAGCAATGATCATGGTAATTTCGACGATTATATTGAACCCTGGGCCCGTTTCGGGACAGATATTGCTCCATTAGGCGATATGGATGGGGATAATGTAGAAGATATTATTGTTACTGCTCTTGAAGCAGAATCCGGAGGCCATGACAGAGGTGCAGCCTGGGTACTATTTTTAAATGAAAATGGAACTGTAAAAGACCAACAAAAAATTAGTGATATTGATGGTGGTTTTACCGGTTTTCTTGAAGATTATGATTATTTCGGGTCAAGTGTAACAAACCTCGGTGATCTTGATGGGGATGGAATAACTGATGTTGCCATTGGTGCAAAACAAGATGATGACGGAGGAACTGACAGAGGAGCTTTATGGATTTTATTTTTAAATGACAATGGTACGGTTAAATCACATCAAAAAATAAGTAATACCGCTGGAAATTTTAATGGCGATTTAGATAATAATGACCTTTTTGGCAATGAGGTTTGTGTATTAAATGACATTAATGGAGATGGGATTGTTGAACTAGCAGTTGGATCAAGGTTAGATGATGATGGTGCATACGATACCGGTGCAGTTTGGATCCTTTTTATCAGTGAAGATGGTAATGTTATTACTTATAATAAGATATCGCAAACATCCGGTAATTTTAATGGTGAAATAATATCTGAAGCTAGTTTCGGAACAAGTGTTGTATGTTTAGGAGATATTAATAATGATGATATTCCTGATATTTGTGTTGGTGCTTATGCAGATGATGATGGAAATGAAGGTTCAGGAGCATTCTGGATTATATTTCTGGATGAAAATGGAAATTGCACATATGAAAAAAAGATAAGTAACAATCATACTTTATTTAACGGATCACTGGATGAAAATGACTGGTTAGGTATTTCTGCAGGAATCATTGATAAAAATGAATCAATCCTGACTTTTGGGGTTGGTGCTTATGGAGATGATGATGGTGGCGCAGACCGGGGAGCAATTTATATTTTTACTCTTCCTATTGAACCTATTCCTTTCCAAATCACTCCTTCAGACACCACAATTTGTGCCGGAAACCAAATTATACTTTCTGTTCCTGATTCTGCTGATAGTTACCTGTGGAGCACCGGTGAAACAACTCCTTTTATAACGGTTAATCCTATTGTTGAAACTATCTATGAAGTTGCTATAGTATACAATGGTGAGTTTTTTACTGATCAAAGCATTGTTCATATTTATCCAGATGTAGATCTTGGTGAAGATATTGAAATATGCCAAGGCAGTGAAATAGAAATTCATGCTGGGCAAGGATTTGTAAATTACCTATGGAATACAGGTTCAAACAATGAATTTATTTTTGTAATTGATGCTGGAACCTATTGGGTCTCAGTTGAAAACAATGCAGGTTGTATTTCCTTAGATTCAATTATTGTTAATGTTAATCTTACTCCATATGTAAATCTTGGAAACGATACAATTGTGTGCGAAGAAATAATTCTAACACTTGATGCAGGAACTGAAGCTGAAGGATATTATTGGAATACTGGCGAAACAACACAAACAATTGAAGCATCTGAGCCTGGCATTTATTGGGTTTCAGCAAGTATTGGCGATTGTTATACTGTTGATTCAATTTCAATTATGTGGGAAGAGTTTAATTTACCTTTACCTGAAATTTGTATGGTCTCTATTGATTCGGCAAGCCAAAATTGTATTGCTATTTGGGATAAACTGGATAATGAAAATATTTTAACTGTTAATATTTACAAGGAGTTTTCTGTTAATGGGGTTTTTGAGTTAATTGGCAATGTTCCATATCAGGAAGAAAATAGTTATTTAGATACCCTTTCTGAGGCAGGAGTTCATTCCGAGAAATATAAAATTTCATATATTGATATTTGCGGTAATGAAACAGATTTAAGTGAGCATCACAAAACAATACATTTATCTGCAAATAGTGGTACTAGTGGTGAAAACCAACTTACGTGGGCAAATGAAGGATATGAAGGATTTGATTTTGGCACATATTATATTTACAGATGGAAAAATGATGAACCTGAAATTATTGATTCGGTTTCAAGCTCTGTGTCTTCTTATACAGATTTTGATCCTCCTCATGGATTTGTATATTATATGTTGGCAGCAAAAAGAGAATCTCCATGTTATCTGATGAATCAACAAAAAAATAGTCAAAGTATTTTTCTGGCTAATTCAAATATTCAGAACAATGGCTTTATTGGCATTAATGATATTGGGAATCAACCAGCTTTTATTATTCATCCTAACCCAAATTCGGGTTGCTTTGCAATAAAATCTGACCATTTCAAACAAGGCTATGTATGTGTTAAAATCATTAGCCAATTAGGAAAAGAATTGAGTTTAAAAGAAAACATATCCATTTTAAGTGGTGAAATAGTAATAGATGCCGGAAGTTTATCACCCGGAGTTTATTTTCTTATTATTACTCAAAATGAGAAAAACTATTCAAAGAAAATAATCATTTATTAAAAGATAAGTTTAAAAAGAGAAAAAAGCTAAAACAGATATACCAAAAGGAACTCCTCTTTCGTTTGATTTAATTACTTAATCTTTGTTGGTTTGGGAATAATACAACAACAAGCAATAAAAGGCACTATTTATACTTACCTGGGTGTTGCCATTGGTTTTGTAACGTCAGCAATACTTTTTCCCAGATTTCTTGAAACTAACGAGATTGGTTTATTCAGCATTTTGGTTTCTTATGCATTAATTTTTGCACAATTTTCAAGTTTAGGTTTCAATAGTGTCACAAGCAGACTATTCCCATATTTCAGAGATGAAAAAAATAAGCATAATGGCTTTTTATTTATTGCTTTAACGGTTTCGTTTATAGGTTTTTTATTAGCAATTATTGCTTTTTTTTTCCTGAAAGAATTTTATGTTGAACCAAGGAAAGAAACTTCACCTCTTTTGGTACAATATATTATTTATGTTATCCCATTATCTTTTTTTACGCTGTTTTTTAACATACTCGATAATTATTATAAAGTCCTTTTTAAATCTGTTCAAGGTATCTTTTTGAAGGAATTCCTTCAGAAATTTCTGACCTTTTCATCAGTTCTGTTTTATGCTTTTCATGTTATAAATTTTAGGGTATTTGTGTTGTTTTATGTAGCCTCTTTATGTATTCCAACCATAATTATAACTATTTTAATCATTAAGGATGGGCAGTTTAATATTTTTCCGAAAAGAAATTTTATAAGCAAAGATCTGGCAAAATCAATGTTTAGTGTCAGTTTGTTTGGAATACTTGCAGGTGCTACCGGAATAGTTACACTAAATATTGATCGCATTATGATTGAAACATTCCTTGGACTTGGACTAACCGGTGTTTACGCAACAACTTTTTATTTTGGTTCTCTCATAATAATGCCATCAAGATCACTTCATAAAGTTACATCAGTTTTTATTGCAAATGCCTGGAAGGAAAACAATTTAACTCAAATAAAAGAAATATACTATAAAAGTGCTCTTACTCAATTTATTGTAGCATTACTTTTTTTAATAGGAATATGGGTAAATATCGACAATATATTTTTTATACTAGGCGAAAAGTTTGAACCTGGCAGGTATGTAATAATTTGGATCTCAGTAGCCTATTTATTTGATATGTCACTTGGAGTTGGTGTCAATGTAATTGGGCTTTCAAAATATTATAGGAATCAAACTTATTTCATGCTTGTGCAAGTTGTATTAATTATATTAACAAATTATTACTTTATTCCCTTATATGGTATTCTGGGAGCTGCATTTGCTACAGCACTTTCTAAATTCATTTACAATTTAATTCGTTTTAGTTTCATCTATGTCAAGTTTAAATGGCAACCATACAATTTCAAATTCATATATATTATACTAATAGGGATATTTGCTTATTATGTCTCTTTTTTTATTCCTCAACTTGAATCTTTTATCCTTGATATTCTAATTAGATCATTGCTATTGCTAATTATATATATATCCTTAATTTTGAAATTTAAGATATCTGAAGAATTTAATAATAAATTTGACATTTACCTAAAAGCATTTAATCTCAAGAAATAGAAATATGAAAAATTTGATAAATAATTCAATATTCATTTACCTCACAGCAGTAATATTTTTTTTGGTAATTACATTTACCTATTTGTCCCCTTTATTAGAGGGTAAAAGAATTATGCAATCAGATGTTTCTAATTTTAAGGGTATGGCAAAAGAAATTAATGATTTTAAGGAAGAAACAGGAAAAGTTGCTCTTTGGACAAATAGCATGTTTAGTGGTATGCCAAGCTATCTAATTTATTTACCCACTTCTAACTACATGAAATATTTGAATAAAATATTAAACCTTAACTATAAAAAACCTGCTAACTATATTTTCATTTACTTAATTGGATTTTACATTGCATTGCTTTTGTTTGGCGTTAATCCATGGTTAAGTATTGTGGGAGCTATTGCTTACTCATTTTCTTCGTACTTCTTTATTATTATTGAAGCAGGCCATTTAACAAAAGCTATGGCCTTGGGTTATATGCCACCAATTATTGCTGGGGTGTATTATGCTTTAAATAGAAATGCACTTTGGGGTAGCTTAGTGTTTGGAATATTTCTTTCGTTGCAAATATTAGTGAATCACTTGCAAATAACCTATTATACGCTACTAATAATTATAATTTATGGCATATTTCATTTAATTTATTTAATTCGTAATAACACGCTAAAAGATTTGCTAAAACCGGCTCTTTATTTGGCGATTGTTGCCATTCTGGGAATTGGAAGCAATATTGCAAGTCTTTATTTAACTTATGATTATGGAAAAGATTCCATGCGCGGAAAATCAGAATTAACACATGATAAAGCAAATAAAACTAGTGGTTTGGATAAAGATTATGCGACAGCATGGAGTTATGGTGTTGATGAAACTATGACATTACTTATTCCAAATTTTAAGGGAGGAGCTTCAGGTGGATCTTTAACTAAAAAATCAGCTACCTACAAACTTGTTGAAGAAAATCAGGGACCGGGATATGCAAGGCAGTTCATTAAACAACTACCATTATATTGGGGCTCGCAACCCTTTACTTCTGGTCCGGTATATGTTGGTGCAATTGTCATTTTCTTATTTGTATTAGGATTGTTTGTGAATAAAGGTAGGCTAAAGTGGTGGATAATAACCGTAACGTTAATTTCTATATTTTTAGCATGGGGAAAAAATATGATGTTTCTTACAGATTTTTTCCTTGATTATTTCCCTGGTTATAATAAATTCAGGACAGTTTCAATGATTCTTGTTATGGCTGAATTTACAATTCCTCTTTTTGCAATTATAACAATTCAGAAAGTGATTTTCGAAGGCATTGAAAAGAAATTGTTGTTAAAATACATGAAGCATTCATTTTATATAGTTGGCGGCATAACATTGTTTTTTGCTGTATTTCCCGGGATATTCAGATATTCATCTGATATTGATGAAAGATATATAGCGCAAGGGGCACAAGTATTTGTAGATGCTTTACGCGAAGATAGAAAAGCGCTTCTGCAAACTGATGCTTTTAGATCTTTTGTTTTTGTTATTCTGGCTGCTTCTGTATTATGGGCATTTATCTATAAAAAAATCAATCGAAATGCAGTTATAGCGCTCTTAGGATTATT
>DAOVJU010000371.1 GCA_030632095.1 Chlorobiota bacterium | reverse complement strand
TTTATTGAACGTTATGTTGGTTCACCTCGTCATATTGAATTTCAGGTTTTATGTGATACACATGGAAATTATCTGCATTTGTTTGAACGTGAATGTTCAATTCAGCGAAGGCACCAGAAAGTAATTGAAGAAGCTCCATCAGCAATTCTTACTCCTGAAATACGTAAAGAAATGGGTAAATGTGCAATAGATGTTGCAAGAGCTTGTAATTACGTTGGTGCCGGAACAGTTGAATTCCTTCTGGATGAAAATATGAATTATTATTTCCTGGAAATGAACACGCGCCTTCAGGTTGAACACCCGGTAACAGAAATGATAACGGAAATTGACCTTGTTAAAGAACAAATTAAAATTGCACGTGGAGGAAAAATTAGTTTCAAACAAGAAGATCTGAAAATTATAGGCCATGCTATGGAAGCCAGGGTGTATGCTGAAGACCCTGCAAACAATTTCCTTCCTGATATTGGAAAGCTAAAAACATATAAATTGCCTGCAGGAATAGGTATCAGGGTTGATGATGGCTATGAAGAAGGTATGGAAATACCAATTTATTACGACCCTATGATATCAAAATTGATCACTTTTGGCCAGGACAGAAGTGAAGCTATAAACAGAATGTTAAGAGCTATTGAAGATTATAAAATTTCTGGTGTTGAAACGACCTTGCTTTTTGCAAAATTTGTTATGGAGCATGATGCATTCATTTCCGGAAAATTTGACACGCATTTTGTGGAAAATTATTTTGATCCTGAAGCAATAAAAGATAAAAAAGACTATTCCGGGTTAGCTGCGATTATTGCTGCTAAAATTATGACCGAAAAACCTGGTAAAAAATCTTTGGGTGGAAATGGTGAAATGAGAGTAAAAACTTCAAAATGGAAATCAAACAGGTTGTATTAACTAATAAACCACCGATTAGTAATTAATTATAACATAATCGTTAAAAAATATATCTTATGAAAAATTTTCATTGGACTCTAATCTTATTGTACTTTTTTTCTAGTATCCAATTATTTGCCCAGGAAAAAATCACATACAAGTTACCTCCTCAGGAAATACTTGATATTATTGATGCTCCTCCTACTCCTGCAGTTTACATTCATCCGAATGGCGAATGGATACTAATCCTCGATCGTCCCAATCTTCCCTCAATTGAAGAGGTTGCAAAAGATGAATTGCGTATTGGTGGTTTAAGAATTAATCCCTTGACAAATGGTCAAAGCCGATCTTATTATTATAACAATATTAAACTATTATCTATAGATGAAAAGAAAGAATTTAATATTACAGGATTACCAGGTAATGCTAAAATTGAAAATATTAGCTGGTCACCTGATGGAAATAAAATTGCATTTACTAATACCATAACAAATGGTATTGAATTGTGGATATTGGATTTAAATACTAAAAAAGCGGTCAAACTTACCGAAGGCAGAATAAATGATGCAACCTATGGAAGCTCCTATGTCTGGACTTCTGATAGTAAATACATCATATTTAAATCAATAGATACAGAAAGGCTCAATCCTCCGGAAAAATCAAAAACTCCTACAGGTCCGAATGTTCAGGTAAATTTAGGAAAAGAAGCACCAGTACGAACATACCAGGATTTATTGAAAAATCAGCACGATGAAGCTTTATTTAAATATTATGCCACTTCTTACCTTGTAACTGTTGATTTGAGCGGAAATGAAAAAAACATTGGAAATAAAGGACTAATTAAAAACCTGAACCTCTCACCTGACGGAAAGTACATACTTTTAGAGACTGTTAAGGAACCATTTTCCTATATAGTTCCATATTATCGGTTTCCTTTTAGTGTTGATATACTTGATGTAGATGGAAACATTGTAAAACATTTAGCAGATATTCCATTAGCTGATGACATCCCAAAAGGATATGGATCAGTTAGAAAAGGACCACGATATTTTACCTGGAGATCGGATTCAAATGCTGAGCTTTACTGGGTTGAAGCGCAGGATGAAGGTGATGCTAAAAAAGAAAGTGAGATACGAGATAAATTATTCGTCCTGAATGCTCCATTTATTGAGGAACCACGGGAAGTTATTTCATTCAAATTAAGATTTGGTGGTGTAACATGGGGTAACGAAAGCATTGCCATAACCAGTGAATGGTGGTGGTCAACAAGAAATGAAATTACCTCTGCTTTTTCCCCGGCAAATCCTTCAAACGGAAAAACAATTTTGTTTGATCGTTCATTTGAGGATCGATATAATAATCCTGGTTATTTTGAGACTAAAAAGAATAAAGCCGGCAAATATGTTTTGCTAAGTTCTGATGAAGGTAAAATATTATTTTTATTGGGTGAAGGAGCATCTGAAGAAGGGAATCGGCCATTTGTGGATAAGTTTGATGTGAAAAGTAAAGAAACAAAAAGATTATGGAGATCAGAGGCTCCTTATTTTGAAGATCCGTATCAGGTCATTGATCCGGTAAATGAAATTATAATTACCCGCAGGGAATCCATAGAAGAGCAACCTAATTTTTATTTAAGAGATATCAAAGAAAATCAAATAACTCAATTAACGAAATTTCCACATCCGTATCCGAATTTAATAAACATCAACAAGGAATTAATCAGATATAAAAGAAAAGATGGTTTAGATTTAACGGGAACTCTATATCTTCCATTTGAAGAAGATGAAAAAAATAAAAATCTACCTGTGATTATGTGGGCTTATCCGCAGGAATATAAAAGTTCTGATGCTGCAGGACAAGTAAAGGACTCACCCTGTCGTTTTGACCGTATTGGCTGGTGGTCACCATTATTATGGTTAACACAAGGATATGCTGTCTTTAAGGATCCAAGCATGCCTATTGTTGGTGAAGGTGATGAAGAACCTAATGATACCTACCTTGAACAATTGGTAAGTAGTGCAGAAGCAGCAATACAAATGCTCTTTGAAAAAAGAGTGGCAGATACCAGTCGAATTGCAATAGGTGGTCATTCTTATGGAGCATTTATGACCGCTAATTTGCTTGCTCACTCTGATTTGTTTGCTGCAGGCATTGCTCGAAGCGGGGCATATAACAGGACATTGACTCCTTTTGGTTTTCAGGCCGAAGAACGAACATT
Organism: Chlorobiota bacterium; assembly: GCA_030632095.1. Classification (GTDB taxonomy): domain Bacteria; phylum Bacteroidota; class Bacteroidia; order Bacteroidales; family B39-G9; genus JAADFW01. The sequence goes on along the minus strand of DAOVJU010000371.1, from coordinate 1,296 downwards.
CTGGGAAGCTAAAGACACCTATTTTCAAATGTCTCCTTTTATGTTTGCCGATAAAATCAAAGAACCACTGCTATTGATACATGGCGAAGCTGACAACAATTCAGGCACTTTCCCAATGCAAAGCGAAAGGTTCTATAATGCATTGAAGGGTCATGGAGCAACGGTCCGGTTAGTAATGCTCCCTCATGAAAGTCATAGTTACCGGGCAAGGGAATCAATTATGCATATGTTATGGGAAACTGCAGTTTGGCTTGATAAATATGTTAAATAGGCACTAAATATATTCTCCTGAATTTTTTAAGCCTTATATATTTTATAATTTCGCAAAAGAAACATTAATAATTCTTGGCATAGTTATTGGTTTTTTTTCATAACTAGTTAATTTAAGAATTGAATTATTGGGATGGCTATAAAAACAAAATTATTAATACTATTATTTATTTTGACTGCTTCAATTACAGTAGGACAGACCAGAATAGAAGCTATTGGATATGTTGTGGAAGGTAAAGTTGTTGAAAACGACACAATTCTTCATGTAAACATAAAAGAAATTATTGTTTTTGCTCCACGAACATTTAAAAACAAACGACAGTACAGGCGTTATTACCGTTTGGTAAAAAACCTGAAAAAAGTTTATCCATACGCTAAATTGGCTAACTTGAAGTTAAGGGAAATAGAAACCCATCTTACCACTTTGGATACTGAAATTGAGAAAAGAAGATATATTAATCTGGCCGACAAACGGCTAAGGGATGAATTTGAAGATGAGCTTATAAAACTAACCATTACGCAGGGCAGGCTATTAATAAAACTTATAGATAGGGAAACCGGCAATACTACTTATCATCTGGTTAAAGAATTAAAAGGTAGTTTTACCGCGTTTTTATGGCAATCGCTTGCACGCTTATTTGGAGAAAACCTTAAAGATGAATTTGATGCTGAAGGAGATGATGAATTAATTGATCAAATTCTTATGATGATTGACAATGGGCAATTATAAAAAACTTATTAGCCTAACATCAACAAGCCACCGATTGCATATTAAATAGGCAGAACCTAACAGGATGAGTTAAAATAGGCTTTACCGGAAAATTATTTGTATAACCAATAATTGACAATTTGACATAGAAAACTACTTTACGAAAACGGTTTAACAGGTAGTTATTTTATAAAAACGAAATTATCCGCATGTTTACAAGCGACATCCTGCTGATACTCAGCGTATTTGACAATTAGAGCCACCAATCCCATGTAAATTGTGTTGATTTTTATGCCGTTAATTGCTTGGTGTTTCTA
>DAOVJU010000076.1 GCA_030632095.1 Chlorobiota bacterium | reverse complement strand
GAAATGAATTTAAATCTCCTCAAAATAAAATTCCAATTTTGGGAATGACTGCAATCAGTGAAGATGAAGAAAGAAAAAAATGCCTTGCATTAGGAATGAACGAATACATAACAAAACCATTTGACCCCGAAGATTTATTTGTTAAAATATTGTCACTTGTTGGAGATAAATAATTTATTGATTACATTAAACAATATTAAAATATATTTCATCTCAACATTTAATGCACTTAATCAATTATTTCTTGTTAAGTGCATTTTTTATTCATTTAGAAATCTACATTTGTAATTTGTATAGATATTGAACCATATTATTTTGAAATGCTAAAACGGATTTTTCAATTACTAGTTGTTCTTTCAATTGTTTTTTTAGTATACTATCTTTTCAGATTTAATTATCTGATATTTGAAGAAATAACATTTAATTATTTCTATTTAAGTTTGTCAGTTCAATTTTTATGGCTGGGTTTTTATTTAAGCACTTTTAGTTGGTATAAGGCACTTCAAATTCATGATGTTAATATTGTAAAAAAACACGTAATTTATTCGCATGGTATTGCTGTTTTTGCAAAATACATTCCCGGGAAATTATGGGTTATTTTAGGCAGAGCAGCTTATGTTGCAAGATTAAAATCAAATTTAAAGATTACTTCAACCATATCGCTTAAAGAACAATTAATTTACATTCTGTTAGGACTTTTAATTAGTTTGGTTCCTTTTCTTTTACTGGATTTTTCAATCTTTTTTAAGGGTGCATTAATATTTATTATTTTAAGCTTGATAATTTTTCTTTTCTCGGCAAAATTTCATGAAATCTCAATAAGAATTATAAATAAATTTATAACTAAAGAAATAAATGTTCCTGTACTGAACATTAAGAAATCATTGAATTTAAGTAAATACATCATTTTGTACTGGTTGGTTTGGATAATTGCATTTTATTTTTTCTGCAAATCAATTAATCCTGAAACTCAAATGATAGATGCGTTATCTTTTCCTTTAAGTGTAAGTTTTGGAGTTCTGGCTATTATTGCACCCGGTGGAATTGGTGTACGTGAAGGGATAATTGCAACTTATTTAATTTCTACAGGTTGGGATAATGAATTGGCAATTACAACTTCTATAATATCAAGAATATGGTTTATTAGTGGAGAAGTTTTTATTTTTGGATTGGCTTTGTTTATAAAAAATATTCCTAGATATTAGGGAAGTTCTGTAATGTTAATTATAATTATTCTTTATATTTGATTAAATGATTTAGCATCCTTTTGTTAATTATTTATTTGTTTATTTGCATTTTTGATAGCAATAAATTCAATAATCAGCATAACAAGCACCAATAAAACAATATAAGGGAAAAAAGAGTTAAAAGGTGTTCCGCGGTGCGCATATATTAAGATGGGTGTTGCAGAAAGTGGGAATGTTGAAATTAGTAGAGTAAGGTAATTGAACTTTTTAAATATTATAAGAAGAATTATCAAAGGGGCCAGAAATAAACCAATGAAATTAAAAGGTATATTATTTACCAATACTAATCCTGCTCTTTTAATTAAAACACCTGCGTACCATAATGGATCTGATTTGATGTCACCAAGAACTTTATCCCTTATTACTTCTTCATACTCTTCAATCTCATCAGTTTTCACATAGTACATTTTTGCACTATCGTAATATTGATCTAAATGGTATTTACCGCTGTATTGCAAGTCCATTCCATAACGTTCTTTTAATACAGGAATGGCGTATCTGTATGCAACTACATCATCCCATATGTACCCTTTATCTTTCCCAAAATCACCCAGGCCACAAAATATCGGATGCCATAATTTATGCTCATAAATCCGATCTCCATTATATACATGGCCTCCGACATTAGCCACAACCTTTTTTGCTTCTTCAAATTTACGGTCAAAATGATTTCTTATTGCGGATTTGGTTGAAGTAAAGGATAAAAATAAGAGTATAATTCCTATGAATTTATACACCCATGTCAAGTTTTTTGAAAAGGTATATATAAGTATAACTGATACTAAAATAACTTTTATTTCAGCCCTCATCTCACTAAAAAATCCAATTATGATACCTGATAAAATTGCCAATAATAGAATCAAATATTTTTTAGATGGTTTACCAAAAATATAGATTATATTTAAACTTAATGAAATAAGAAAAGTGCATGCTAAAAGGGCAAAAATATTCTCACGATTATAAACTTCATAATGAAAATAAGGTGTCAGATTCACAAAGAGTACTAGCAAAATACCTAATAAAGGTTTCTTTACCAAATAGAATCCTATAAAACAAACAATAAGTGTAATAATAAAAACCAGAGTATTAAAACCTTTCAGCGTTGGTTTTTCTGAAGACCCCTTAAATATAGCAGATGGATAGTAGGCCCAGATTTTGACATTTTCACCTAATCTTGTCCAATGTTGGTATTCCATTATGGCATTATGTCCTTTTTCTTTTAATAGCTTGCCTGCTCCTTCTTTTGAATATTCCTTATTTCCTATAATTGCTATCGGGAAAAGGTTTTTATAATATTGAAAGTAGAAGAAATGACGAGCATTTCCATGACTAAAACCAGAGGCATCATATCTTTTTTGAATCTGGATAAATTCAAAATGATTTTGTATATGGTATAGTGAAATATTTAATGTTATAATAAATAGTGGGATAATAACCAGAGTTTTTTTTGTTAATAACTTTTGGTTTATTTGATTTGTTTTATTGAACTGAAAAAGAGATTTAACAATGCCTAGATTCTCCATAATTAAAAAGATGGTTAAGTTTGTGAGTCTAAAAAGTGTATTACTTTTTTTTGAAGTTCTTTATTAAATAAATTGGTCGGTCTTTAATTTCATCAAACGTTTTACCAAAATATATTGACAAAATGGCAACCAGGAAAAATAATGTAGTAAAACAAATGGAGTTAAAAACAATTAAAGTAGTGTAACCCGAAGGAACAGAATCGCCAAAGAAATACTCATAAAGACTATATATAATGATAAGGATTGAAAAAAGTAAAAACAACAATGATACATACAAAGAAATAGACAATAGCTTATTTGAAAAAACAAAAAAAGCATTGAACGCTAATTGGAATAAACTCTTAAAAGAATAACTCGATTCCCCTTTTAACCTTGATGGAGCTTCAAAAGAGAGGGTTTGTTTTTCAAACCCTACTATTTGAATGTACCCACGAATGAATCTATTTCGTTCTCTAAAGTTAGTTTTTAGTATCGATGCAATTTTTTGTGATATTAAAAAGAAGTCTGAAGAGTTTTTGCTAAAAGCACCATCGGTTAGTTTGTAAAAAAGAAAATAAAAAAGATTCGAAAACAGATTTTTAATTGGTCCATTATCCTCCCTTTTCGTACGTTTCATCAATACAATTTCACTGCCTTGTTCATAAGCATTTATCATTTCAGGTATTTTTGCCGACGGATGTTGCAAATCAGCATCAAGGCAGATAATAGCTTCATGTTCTGCGTGATCAATACCAGCAATCATTGCAGCTTCGTGACCGTAATTCCTTGAAAATTCAATGGAACAGTGACCAATGTTTTCCTTTTTTTCTTCGCATAGGATTTTTTCAATAACCTGTTGGCTCTTGTCTTTACTTCCATCATTAACCCAAATGACTTGTGCATTTATAGTACTAAGGTCACATAATGTTTTATTTAGTTGAATCCAAAAGTCATACAATCCTTCTTCCTCATTATAAACAGATACGATAATATTTATGCTTGATAACGCTCTTCTCATTTTTTATTTATTTAACCTTTCATTATCTTGAATGTCCATCCACATTGCAAATAGCAAACTCTGAAAACCACTTATAAAAAGAAATATAAATGCCAGAACAGTAACCGGGTTGGCATCAATCCCATTAAAAATTTTTATCAGTATTTTTAGACCAAAAGGTATTGAAACTATAATTAAAATTATGCCAAAATGATATAAAATAAACATTGGGTGGAAACTACGTAAAAAATACTTTTTCCAAATCCTTTTAAAAAAGCTTTTAATCAATAAGCATGAAATTTTAGGTATTACTATAAATATTTTCATTTTTGATTGTTCACCAATATTATACACGGGTTTAATTGTTAATTCCTTTAACGTGCAATTAGCAATGTTTAGTTTTACAAGCATATCGTTTGGCATACCATATCTTGGATAAATTTTGTATAATTCAAGCAAATTAAGTGCATTAAGTGAGATTGCAGTATAACCTGTTTGTGTATCAGAAATATGCCAATACCCTGAAGCTATTTTTGTTAATATTGATAAAATTGAATTCCCGAAAAACCTTGTTCTTGGAATGAGTGCTTTTGCACTTTTATGTATTAGCCGGTTACCTTTAACATAGTCTATTCCGTCATTTATAACGGGCAAACAAATATCTTCAAGTTCTGCCGGATCCATTTGCCCATCTCCTGCCATTACGGCTGTACAATCAATTTCGGCATCTTTAGCCCATTTATAACCCCTTGCAATGGCACTGCCAACACCTGCGTTCTTTAGTAAATTGATCAATACAATACGTTCATTTTCATCCTGGCAAATTATTTCTGACGGAACAAAATAATCAATCTCTTTTCTGTTCCACTCTTCTATTAGCTTATCTGCTTTACTATAAATACTTTCAATGATGTTTTTCTTTGGTTCTTTCTTTATTGATTTTTTCTCGAATTTATCCTGATATGATAAAACAATATCTGCTGTTCCATCTTTTGAATAATCGTTTACAATAATAATTCTATCTACAAAATCGGGCATGGTTTCTATCACCATTCCTATTTGCTTTTCTTCATTATAAGCGGGTACTACAACTGCAATAGTTCTGTTATTCAGCATATTAATAATTATTAGTATGTTCCAACAAAAATAGAAATTTTAATCCGAATAATTAGCTTTGCTGAACATTTCGTGATTCACAAATATAGGGCATGGTAGCTGTGAACTATTACTTCCTTTAGTCATGAGAAAAGTTCTCATGAGCAATGCGAGTAATAATGAAAGTTTAAAAAATTAAATTAAGCAATGATGATTTCCAGGTCATCAAAGCATATTTCATTTTTGCTGTCGTTCCATACGTATATCTTAATTTTCAAACCGGAACTTCCCTTTGGTATATAATATACATTTTCGATTTGTTCCCATTCTCCTTTTGTATTAATTATTTTTTGTGATTTTGTAAAAAACTTTGGATCCGAAGATTGAATTATAAGAAATCCATTATTGCTGTCTTTTTGTCTCCAGACTTTTGCTACAATAATATCCATATCATTATTTAAATCTATCTCAACATTAAACGCTAAGGGTTCCCTTTCATTTGTCAATAAAGAGCTGTTGCCGGAAAAACTATGTTTACTTGTTAACCCGCTATTATAAAAAGTTAATGATGTATCTTTATTCAAGGCCAATAGTTCTCCTTTTGAGTTTAAAATTTCAGAATTGCAAAATATTGTATCAAAGCAGCTAACTGGTTTGAATTCTATAATTCTGAAAAGTTTACAATACTCATCCGATAACAATATTTCAAATTTGTAATCAAAATAAACCTTTCTTAACTGCTTGTTATCACATATTAGTAAGGTATCGCCAACATGATTTTCTTGTAATGTTCTATAAATTTTCGACTTAGTTCCATCCTCATAATTAAACTTTTTAGTATAAAACTTTAGTTGTCGCTGTTGCTGAGAAGTTATAGTGAAGTTATAATATCCCGGATTTTTATATTTAATATCTCTTAAAAACTTTCCTTCTCTTTCATACCCGTACGTATTATTATTTTCGTATTTATGATTTGCCTTATGAATTATCTTAACCGGTTTTACAACTAAATATGCAATCATTAAATAGATTATGATATTGTAAAAAACCATGAATCTGTGATTCAGTAGCTTAGATACAATTGTTTGTAAGCCCAGTATACTTGATGCAGTTAAAATGCATAGATATGGATAAATTGGTGATATATACCATTCATTTTTCATTTTAGACAAAGACATTCCCAGCAGAAAAACAGTGGCTCCCAGTAAGCTATAAAGAATCAGTTTTTTAAGGATGCTTTCTTTAGGGAGAAAAAATGCGGTTAAAAATAGTGGAACAGTATAGAAGAATGGCCTGAAACTCTCCGATAATAAATAGTTGAAATAAAACGAAAACTCAGGATGTTTTAGTTTACCTCCCGGATAATCTTTAAATGAAAATATTTCATATTTTAAAACCCCCTTGAAATATCCGGGATCTATTATTTCACGGGCAATATAGTATAGTGATGTAACAGCAAAAATTATAAACAATGTTACTATAAACCGATAATCCATTATCAATTTTCTTCCCTTCTTAATCAAAATAGCATATAAAGCAATTCCGGCAAAAGGGGCTATTCCCATAATACTTTTTGTATAGATGGAAAGTAATACAAAAGATCCAAAAAAAAGCAGGTATTTATTTCTTGATTTAGGATAATTGGTTATTAACAAAAAGAATGATAAAACAGCACCGGTGACAAAAAAAACCAATACAGCATCAGGGTCACCATTCCGGGAAACATGATAACCAACAAAACCTCTTGAACTTATTAATAATAATGCTGATAATATACCCAGTTCAGGTTTTTTAAGTATAAAAAATCCAAAGTACCATAACAAAAACATCGTAAGTAATGAGGCAATGATTGATGGCAAGCGCACTGAAAATTCATTAATGCCAAAAAGCTTATAGCAAATCATTTTAAACCACAATGTAAGTGGCGGTTTATAATCGTCCCTTACAGGTATACCATCATCATACTGCGCTAATAAAGAACCATTCCTAAGCATATCTATTGCATTCTTTGCACTGCTTGCCTCATCCCAAATTTTTATTTGTTCTTTGTCGAAATCTTCAATAATTAAAAAACTTCCGATAGACAGAACAACAATTGATAAAAACCAATAAATAATTTTGTTGATTTTTGAAACTCCCATTTAGATATGCATTTTCATTCAAATTATAACTGCACAAATTTATTATAATTCCTGAGTGATTAGTAAAATGAAAAAAAAATAAGTTTTATTGATCTTACTCCTTATTTTATGATAATAGATCTTGGAGCGCTGTTTTTATATGTTTCGATAAGAATTATCTTTTGTACATCATCGTCGTAATATAATGTCCAGTCATCATTATTAAATAAATTTTTATATGATTCATTACCTATATATTTACTTTTAGAGAGTATTATTCTTATTCCATTTTTAGACCATTGGTAAAATTCATATTCATATTCTGAATTTTTTGTCCATTTTTGCATCGGGCTATATTCCGGTTCCTGATTTAATTTTGCAGTAACTACTTTTATTATATCATCCAATCTAAAATCCGGTATATTCTTTCGTTCAATCGCATAAATATGATTGAATCCAATTATTTTAAAAGTAATCTTCTTGTTAGCAATATATTCGCAATCTTCAATGGAATAATTCTTATAGTTATAAATACCTCTTGTTTTTATTGCAGACCGGTCAATTTGATCACCTATTGTATAATTAGCTATTAAAAAACTAATGTATTTGAAATTACTAGTTTCTTCGATCTTTAGCCCTTTGTTCCTGCTAGTACAAATTAATGGGAAATCGGATAAATATATTATGAGTTTCGGTACTTTATTTATATACTTTAAATCATATAAAATGGTATCAACAATTAAGGTATCATTCGTGAAAATAAACTCTCTATTTGTGTTATAATACCCAACCTCTTTTATTCTTTTTACTTGTATGGTTGAGTCAGTTAAGATGAATTTGAATGCAGTGTCACCAACCATTTTTTGAAGATTATTGTCAAAATATTTTGGCGAGATAAAGGAATCATTCTTAAAAAAGGTTTTTCCGTCGTTATACCATTCATTATTAATGAAATACTTTAAATTTTTCGACTTTTTTGTGTCTTGCACACAGGAAGTAGAAAATATTATCACAGCTACAATAAGATAAACCAGATTATTCATGTATCTAAATTTTTTTAATTAACTGATATATATTTGATTAAAAATTTACTTGAATTGAGACTTTTGTTTTTCAATACCTCCCGATAGCTATCGGAATTATTGTCATCTCATTGTGTATACAATAGTGCATGGATGTTTCATTTTTATATCTTTTTCATGCAAGTTACAAAAAATCATTGGGCTTAAGTATGAATTCTCAAAAGTTATAATTGTTTGTTAAAAGAATAAGTATATTTGCACACCAAATGGCTCCGTAGCATAACTGGATAGTGCACCTGACTACGGATCAGGAGGTTGGGGATTCGAATTCCTCCGGAGTCACAAATAATAAAAAGCCATTTTAATTACTTAATAAAATAGAATAAATTTCTTCAATGCTTGTTATACCTTTTTCAAAATAGTTGAATGCTTCGTCTGTCAGTTGTTTTATTCCTTTTTGTTTTAAAAGCGGATTAATATTAAAATTATTTTCTTTAATATTTTCCGAAAGATCAATATCAATTGGAATCACTTCATAAACAGCCTTTCTGCCTTTATATCCGGTATAGAAACAGTGTTCGCATCCGGTTGGTATATAGTGTTTGTTAACTATTCTAGGCGCTTTGAAGTTAGGAGGTAAATAACTTTTGTCAAATGCTTCTTCTTTTTTACAATGAGGACACAATATTCTAAACAAACGTTGTGCTACCGATAAAGTTAAAGTACTGGCAAGTAAAAATGATGGAACTCCCATATCAATCAAGCGTGAAACTGTTCCCCAGGCTGAATTGGTATGAACAGTAGATAGTACCAAATGACCTGTTAATGCTGCCCTGATAGCCATTTGGGCAGTTTCATTATCCCGTATTTCTCCCAACATTATTACATCCGGATCTTGCCTTAAGAATGTACGTAAAGCTGCAGCAAAACTAAGTCCGATGTTCTCTTTTAATTGAACCTGATTAATCCCGTCTAAAGTATACTCTATTGGATCTTCAATGGTTAGAATGTTTGTATGTTCCTTGTTCAGGATTTTTAGTGTGGCATATAAAGTAGTAGTTTTGCCGGAGCCTGTTGGACCACTTATTAATATTATTCCATGTGGTTTTTTAATTCCTTCAAGATAATTTTTTAACTGATTATCATTGAATCCGAGTTCCCGAATATCTATCTCGGTAGCATCTTTACTTAAAAGGCGCAAAACAATTTTTTCACCATATAAAGTTGGTAATACCGATACCCGGATATCAAATTTACTGTTTCCTTCCGTAAAAAAAATTCTACCATCCTGAGGCAATCTTTTCTCAGCAATGTCGAGGTTAGATTTAATTTTTATTTTGTTAATCAAGGCCGGATACTCGTCTTTTTTAAGAATATATCGCTCAACAAGTTTCCCATCAATTCTTAATCTTACCCTGCATTTTTCCTCGTATGTCTCAATATGAATATCACTGCTGGCTACTGAATTAGCTTCATTAATTAGAAATAGCAGAAAGTCATCCCGGCTAACATCGCCATGCAATACATCTTTTTTTGTTTTCGATTTTTCACCTTTTCTGTAATATTTACTTAATGATTTCTGGATTACTATAGAAGGTACCTGAATTAATTTAATCGACTCTCCTAATAACATCTCAAGCTCTTCAGAAGTATCTATTACATTTTTTGTATCATCTATATAAAATTCATAAATTTTATTAGAATATGATTTTGGAATAATATAATAATGCCAGGCCTGATCGGTAGTAATAAGTTGTTGAATATCAGCTGATATTTCTATTGAATTGGTCATAATTGATAGATTAATTGTGTAAAGTAGCTGTCATCAAGTAAAAAATCAATTTCTAAAAACATTTTCAGTAACACTAAAATAGCTAAAAATATTGATATTATCCCGGCCAATGGAATTACCAGTTTTGCTGGTTTATTGATAATTAAACTAATACCGCAAAAAATCAAGGATAGTAAAAATCCGGATATTAAAAAAAAGACAAAATTTATAGGAGTGAAAAGAAATGATATAGAAGCCAGGAATAATAAATCACCTATTCCTATATAATTCTTAAAAATATTGGTAAACAATTTATTTTTTATAGAAAAATATAATGTAAGTAAGAAAAATTGAATTGCTAAAAATGCATAATTTAAAAGTATATTGGCAAACAATAAACCAATATTAATTGAAGATAATGTGAATAAGAAACATGAAAGAGTAAGGGCAAGAAGAATAATCCATGAAAT
>DAOVJU010000266.1 GCA_030632095.1 Chlorobiota bacterium | reverse complement strand
TTTTTCCCTTTTTTCAAATTGAATTATCCTTATTTTGTAAATCACATAAATTACTACTGATATAATTACGAAAACTATGATAAAGAATAATCGTGTTTCGAAGAAATGAGGCTTAACATAAAATGATATTTCATCACCGGAATTATTCCATAATCCATCATTATTGCATGCTTTAACTTTAAATGTATAATTACCGTATGGTAAATTTGTATATGATACTGATCTGTTTTTACCAATATTTGTCCATTTTTCTTCAAAGCCTTCAAGTATATATATAAACTTTACTTTTGAAGGTTCTTGAAAACTCAAGGCTGTGTAGCTTAAAATAATCCTTTTTGCATTGGGATTAATAATAACTTTTTTACTTAAATCTACTTTTATACTATCAACAATAATACTCTCAATATTGACAGGAGGAATGTAAATATTGAAAGGGATTTTATAAGGATCGATTTGAACTATCCCATCCATGGTAGGAAAGTAAAGTTTTTGATCAATTGCTTTTAGAGATTGGGTTGTTGCATTACATTCTGACTTTTTCATTCCATCATGCTTATTATATAGCATACAGGCAATACTTTTACGTTCACCATTAGCCACTTCATTAAGGCTATTTTTATTTACTTTCATGATTCCTTTTCCACAAGGCATCCAGAAATCTCCATTATCGTCTTCAAGTATATCATAGGGTGAATCATCTATTAATCCATCATTTATAGTGAAGTTGGTTAAATTATTGTTATACAAACGACCAATTCCACCATTTGCAGCAATCCAAATAACGCTATCCAGGTCAGTATAGGTATTGAATATTACATCACTGATAAATCCGTTTCTAACTCCATAGTGCTTTACAATAGTATCCGCACTAAGTATATAAAGTCCGGCAGTATTTGTACCCGCAAGTATATTTCCATCTCTATCTTCATTAATTGACATTATTAAATTTGATCCTAATCCAGATTCCTGGTTTATAATTTTATAACTTCCATCAGTACATATTTTAATAACTCCATTGTTTCGGGTTCCTACCCAAATGTTTTTATTCTTATCTTCATATACTAACCTTATCTTTTTAGAGGGGAATCCATTTTCAATACTAAAAATTTGTTCTTCACCGGTATTTGAAATTTTATACAAACCTGAATATGTGCTTACCCATAGATTTTTTTTACTGTCTTTGTATAAGTGCCTTAATCTTTTACCTGCAAACGAAGTCTGATAGTTAAATTTCTCTACACAACCATTAGTGATCTTATCAATATATCCATTATCAAAAGCGATAAGAATTGAATTATTATCATATTGACATATACTGTTTACAATTTTACCTTTGAGCCCTTCTGTTTCAGAAAAAGTAGTGAATTTGCCGTTTCTGATTTTTGATAATCCAACTTTGTAATGTATTAGCCATAAATTACCTTCAATATCAAAATATAATTTGGTAATGTAATTAGATATTAAGCCGTTTTCTTCTGTTAAATGATCCAGCAAACCTGTATGATTATTGATTCGAAACAAACCTTCTGAAGTTCCCAGCCATAAATTACCTATGTTGTCAGTAGTTATTGCAAGAATGTTTACGTCTTTTAATGAATAGTACGAATTAATAGTTTTACCATCATAAAAGCATAAGCCGGAATCTGTTCCAATCCAGATTATTCCTGAATTATCGATAAATAATACATTAATATGATTGCTGGTTAATCCTTGATCTGTTGTAAAACATTCATATTTACCGTCATAATATTTAACTAATCCCTTGCCTCCGGTACCAAACCATAATGCCGATAAAGTGTCTTGCTTTAAATCATTAATGGTTACATTATCAATAATCTCATTTTTTGATACAAATTGAAAGTTCCCTTTTTCAAATACAAAAATCCCTTTTTGCTTATAACGAGACCATATTCGATTGTTCTCATCAATTATAAATGATACATTAAGGTTCTCAAAGTTTCCATCAAGGCCATATAACTTAAACTCATCATTTTGATATGATACAAGACCATTACTAACAGAATTTATCCAAAGAACTCCGTCATTATCTTCAGCTAAGTTGAAGAACATATTGGTTTGTAAATTTGGAATATTGTATTTATTAAATACCTTAATATTTACTCCGTCAAACCTGATTAAACCATTGTAACTTGCAATCCAAATATATCCATCTTTTGTTTGTAAGACATCAACCAATGCATTTGTAGGTAATCCATCTTCAATTGTCCAGCTATCAATGCAATATTGTGATAATTTCTTATAAGGATCAAGACTATTAATGTTTGTTTGCGTAAAACAATTTGAACAGTATATAAAACAAAACAATATAAAAGCAACTTTTGTTTTCATTATCACCAATGTATATCAAATTTTAATGAACTAAGTAATATGATTATCTGTGTAACCACCTAATTCAGAGATTGATTTTCTTCATTTGCTCCTCATTTCGCCAACTGTTAATGTTATTTGACGGATTTGGAGCAAATAAATTGATTCTCAGTATATTACTCCTGCAATAAGATAAATATACTGACATTCGTTTTAATTAAATATAAGACAGTTATGTTTAAATTCAAACTCTTAAACCCATAACCAGTATATCATCAACCTGAATGTTGGAGCCTTTCCAATCATAGAAGGTTTTTTCAATAATGTTTTTTTGTACTTCCATAGGCTTATTGTAGATATCTAAAAGCATTTTGTTAAACCTGGTTGAAAGGAACCTGTTCCCTTTCTTTCCGCCAAACTGGTCAATATATCCATCGGAGAAGAGGTAAATGCAATCGTTTTGTTTTAATTGTATTTCTTTATTTTTAAAAGGGGTTTCATTAATATAAATACCTATGGGCATCGAGTCTGCTTCTAATTTAATTAATTCCGGCTTTTCTTTTTCGTTTTTCCGGATAATGTAAACAGGATTGTTAGCCCCGGCGTACTGCATAACATATGTGCGTGAATTTATGGCGCATATTGCCATATCCATTCCATCGCGCGATTCATCATTATTGCCTGTTTGGTGTAGCGAAGTTTTAACATACTTTCTAAGTTCGTTCAATACCTGGTTAGGTTGTACTATTTCTTTTTTACGGACTACCTCGTTAAGTAACGCGACTCCGAGCATACTCATAAAAGCGCCTGGCACCCCATGTCCTGTACAATCAACAGCAGCTATTATGATAAAATCGTTAATTTTCCGTAGCCAGTAGAAATCTCCGCTGACAATGTCGCGTGGTTTGAAAAAAATGAAATGTTCATTTATAATCGAAGAAATAAAATCCTTTTCAGGAAGAACAGCTTTTTGGATTTGTTTTGCATATTTGATGCTATCGGTAATTTTTTCGTTTTTTGATTCGATCTCTTCATTTTTCCCGATTAGCAATTTATTAACTTCGAGCAGATTTTCGGCTTGTTTTTCTATTTCTCCTTTTTGATGTTGCAGTTCTTCATTTTTTGCAGTGATTTCTTTGTTTGCATCACTTAGGTGTTCTGCCTGGGTTGTAATTTCTTCTTTTTGTTGCATGATTTCGGCAGTGCGCTCAACTACAATTCCTTCGAGCCTGTCTTTTTCCATAATCAGCCGCCTTGTATTTAATTTTACAATGACCCAGATAATGAATATCGATAAAATAAAATACAGTATATAGGCAATTATTGTGCGGTACCATGGAGATAAAATTATAAACTTATATTCAGCAATATTACTTTCTATGCCATAAATATTTCTTGCTTTTGTTTGAAATATATATTCGCCTTCAAATAAGTTCGTATATTCTTTTTTTGATTCGGTACTCCATTTTGACCATGTACAATCCTGGTTTTTCTTTACCAGCCGGTAACTGAATTCATTCATATTTTCATTGTCAAAATTCGGCAAAGCATATTCAATTGTAAAATTATTGTGATCATAATCAACTATTGGAATAAGCTCTTCGTTTTGTGAAATATCTATGAATTTTCGTTGGTTGATTGTTTTGAAAAAAGCACCGTTGAAAACAACAGAATCAGAATTAACTATTACTTTCCGGTTTAAGGCCAGGGAGTTTTCAATATATTGTTTTTTAATTTTTGTATTATATTGATAGAGTGCTTTCGAAGAAATAATCCACATGAGGCTATCACCATCAGCATAAAAAGAAATAAAATCAGGAAGCCGTTTAAAGGGGAGGGTTTCTTTAAACACGGTATCATTGTTATAGTTGATAATTTCAATTTGGTTTTCATCGTCAATAATTGTTTGTAACCAGATTTTGTTTTTTGTAACCGCTTCAAATTTTATAATTGCCGTTTCAGGTGACAGTGCATTTTGAAGTATCAGGCTGTCGTGATAAAAAGTATTATTTTCTTCGTTATAACGATATATCCCTTTATCTGTATTAAAAATTAAACAATCATTATAATTAGTGATAGAGTAAAATGTAATATCACTCAAATCATTATTATTGTAATGATGAATTATTTTTGGATTTTCACCTTTATCATTAAGTATTAGTTGAACCGGCTTTTCCTCGACTAATAACCAGACATCCCCATTCTTATTTTCAAAAATATTATAGGGGTAACCTGAGAAACTGCCAATAGTATCGCTTTGATGCCATTTACCATTACTGTATTCCAGGTAAAACAGATGATATTCATTTGTAAGCCATAGCCTGTTTTGATTAGTTACCGAAGGAAATAGTTCGTAACTTGTTAAAGTGCTGATCTTTTTAGCATGATGGTTTTTTACCTCCCAAACCCCCATATTAGCACAAGTTAACAATACCGGCTCCTGAAATTCTTTTATTTGTATACTTGCAAGCCCAAAACACTGTACTGCATTCTGGCCGGTAAGTTCTTCAACAGGTAAAAAACGATTACCTTTCATGTAAAATAGCCCCAGGTTTGAAACAGCATAAATTTGGCCCTTATAACGAATAACACTATAAATATTTCCGGGTAGTCCTGTTTTTTCAGTCCACATTGTTATTGGCGAACTTGTCTCCAGCCTGCTTATGCCGTAAGTTAATGCAGCCCATAAGCCATTTTGTCTGTCTTCAAAAAAGCCATGTACAGTTTGGCTTTGAAGGCCATTTTCTTTGTTTATTTGTTGCAGTATTTTACCATGCTCATTAATTATTATAATTCCCCCTGAAATTGTTGCAATGGCAAAACGGTGGTTACTTAAAGCAATACCATTATACATCTGGATTTTGGCAAGTAACTGGTCAGTAATACGAATGTTTTCTTCATCTAAATATGGGCTTTTTGTCAAAACCTTGCCTGGTTCTGTTGTATTTGGGTTATATATACAAATACCCTTATCCTCAATGCCCAATAAGAATTTATTATCCTGGTATGGTAAGGTAAACCAGATATATTCATTGATTAAATTTTCATTTGACGGAACAGGCACAAGAGAATCGTTTTTTATAGTAAATAATCCGTTTTTTTCCTGACTGATATATATACATCCCCTGACTTTATTCATGAGAAAGAAGGAAGTTGTGGGATGCCAAATCTTAATTGGGATTTTTTCAGCCAGCTTAGCCTGTTTTTTATGGTTATACCTGAATAATGTTTTATCGGAATTAAAATATACTCCATC